>JAHJKV010000081.1 GCA_018822065.1 Pseudomonadota bacterium | reverse complement strand
TCAAAAAATAGACAGCCAACAATCTTCGCAAACAAATACACCCCGCTCCGGCGGGGTTTTTTCATATAGTCCCCTGGGCGCTCATCTTGATAATTTCATACTTATTATGCAGTTATACAAGACCACAAGAGATAGTCCCTGTATCTTTCCGCCTATCGGCATCCCTATTGCATTCTCGCAGGGGACCCTGCCATGTGACAGGCCTGCGGACGCGGACGTCATTGACATTTGCCCCTGTGCCGCAGTATGTCTAGAAATAGTCTAGTAAATAATCGAGGCATTCCCAATGGAGGCAACCAGATGACAAACCTCAAATCATATTTCGGTTTGGCCGTGGCCATTCTGCTATTTATAGTATCCGCCATGCTCCTGATGCCAGAATCAACGAAGGCCGAACCCTATCCGCGCCAGGACATGGAAGGTCTCAAGGAGATCTGGCGGCAGAACCCCAGAATCCGCGAAGACAGCTACAACTACATCATCCACAACAATCGTACGGATCAATACGTCCCCAATGAGCGGGTCAATCTTTCCACCCTTGAACCGACGCCGGGCGGCATGGTCAAGTCGCTTCGCTACCACACCATCCGCAAGATGAAGGAAGCGACCTTCCACCCCTACCCCCAGCACAAGCTGGAATATCTGCAGCAGTTTGAACCCATCTCGGACGACATCCTCAACTCCAGCGTCCAGAGCGTGCTCAAAGGCAAGGACTGGCGTGATCGCCGGGATGAGAACATCATGGACGAGGGCGGATACGACTATACTGACGACGAGAGCTACCGCACTGACGACCAGAACCAGAAATACTACTAGCGCTCCGCGTAGCCAGACACCGAAAGCAGCAAAGGCCGCCCCGTGGGGCGGCCTTTCTTCGTAGGTCTGATTGGTTGGCGGGGTTATTCGCCGGATGCGAAGGGAATGCCGAAAAAGTCCTTCTGGATATGGCATTCACCGCAGGTCACGGGACCCTTGGCCGCTTCCAGATGACAGTTCTGGCACAAGCCGTGGTAGGCCGTCAGCATTGACGGCATGGCCTCATCGCCCTCTTCCACGTGGCAATCCTTGCAGGGCACGGTGTCGCCCTCCACGAACTTGCCCATCTCGTCCTTGCCGCTGTGGTGGCACGGGGTGCAAGCACCATCGACCATCTCCAAATCCATATGAGTGGAGTGGGCGAAGGTTACGGGTGCGCGCTGGTAGACGACAAATCCGTAGCTTTCGCCGCCGATGGTCAACACGTCTTCCTGGCTCACTGCGGGCAGTGCCGCGAGGAGCAGCAGGGCCGCGGCCAGCAAAGTGATCTTGGCTTTGGTGTTCATGCGCTCCTCCTTATTCGACCGCAGTGGGTTTTTCCATGTATTCATAAATGATATCACCCAAGAATTTCAGATCCATCTCCAGATGGTTGGCATGAATGATATCTTCCAGACCGCCGTGGCAGTTATGGCACGGACTGATAACCGTGTTCACTCCCATATCCTTCATTCGCTTCAGCTGGTCGGCCTTGATCTGATTTCCCTTGACTCGAACGTTCTTAAACGGAGGGCCGCAGTTGATCACGCCGCCGCCAGCACTACAGCAATAGTTGTGTTCCCTGTTCGGTGTCATCTCAATGGCCTCGGTGGTAATTTCACTTACCACATAGCGCAATTGGTTCATGAGTCCACGCCCGCGAATAATATTGCACGGGTCGTGAATGGTCACCGGACCCTCAAACTTTTCGCGCATCTTGATCTTGCCGGTCTTGAGCAGTTCAGCAAAGAACTCAATGGAATGGACTACCTCAACAGGATAATCCTTCCATCCGCACCAGCGGTTGCCCTGATCATATACGGAACGGAAGGCATGACCACACTCTCCCATGACAACTTTCTTGACGCGGAGCTTCTGGGCGCGCTCGAAATGCGCACGCTTGAGCCTTCCCATCATCTCAAAATCGCCTGTGAACATGGACATGTCCGAGTTATCCCAACCCGGCAGGGTCGGCATGGTCCAATTCAAACCGGCTACATGGAAGATGGCCGCCGCCTGGTAGATCAACTGGGTACGGAACTTGGGCTCCGGCGCAATAACCGAATACATGAAGTCCGCTCCTTCCACATCCAAGGGGATGCGGAGATCGGGAAACTCCTCCCGGGCCTCCTCTTCCTGCCAGAGCAATGCATCCGGCCACTCATCGTCCTTAACCCACATCTGGTTCATTGTCGCAGAATGGGAGTGGGACGTGTCTTGGATATATTGCGGCGTTACGCCGAGCTTGTGACAGAAACGACGAACCTGCTGCATGATATACGCGGTGTCGATGCCCAATGGACAGTAATGGACACAGCGTCTGCAAAGGTTGCACTCGGTATAGGCGG
>JAHJKV010000007.1 GCA_018822065.1 Pseudomonadota bacterium | reverse complement strand
GATCGTCTCTACCTGCCCGTTGACCGTATCAACCTGGTGCAACGCTACAAGGGTCCAGAGGGGGCCAGTCCAGCTCTGGACCGGTTGGGTGGCGGACGCTGGAACAAGGCCACGGAAAAGGCCAGAAAGGCCATTGAGAAGATCGCCCGCGACCTGGTGGAGATGTATGCCCGGCGCAAGGTGAGCAAGGGATATTCCTATGGCCCCCCGGATGAGCTTTACCGTGAGTTCGAGTCCACCTTCGGCTTTGATGAGACCCCGGACCAGGAAAAGGCCGTGCGCGACGTATTGTTGGACATGAGCCTGGATGAGCCCATGGACCGGCTTGTCTGTGGCGACGTGGGCTTTGGCAAGACAGAGGTGGCCCTGCGCGCCGCCTTCCGTGCCGCCTGCGAGGGAAAACAGGTGGCCTTGCTCTGTCCCACCACGGTTCTGGCCGAGCAGCATTACCAGACCTTCCGACAGCGCATGGAGCCCTTCCCGGTGAAGGTGGCCATGCTCAGCCGATTTGTGCCCAAGGCGCGACAGAAGACCATTTTGGAGGCGGCCCGTCGGGGCGAGGTGGATGTGCTCATAGGGACCCACCGGCTGCTTTCCAAGGATGTGGAACTGCCCAACCTCGGCCTGATGATCCTGGACGAGGAACAGCGTTTCGGAGTCAAGCACAAGGAACGGATGAAGAAGATGCGCCAGGACATCGATGTTCTGGCCCTGACTGCTACGCCCATCCCACGCACCTTGCAGCTCTCACTTTCAGGCATCCGGAAACTCTCGGTCATCGAGACACCACCCCTGGACAGAAAGCCGGTGGAAACCGCCCTGGTGGAGCGCGATGAGGCCATGCTTCGTACGGTGCTCAAGCGGGAACTGGAGCGGGGAGGGCAGGTTTTCTGGGTGCACAACAGGGTGCAGGGGTTGGCCCGGGTGACCGAATTTGTCGCCAAGCTGGCCCCGGATGCGCGTATCGGCATGGCCCACGGACAAATGAACGAGCGCGAGTTGGAGGACACGATCCATGGATTCTGGCACCGGGAACTGGACATTCTGGTGTGCACGGCCATCATCGAATCCGGTCTGGATTTCCCCAATGCCAACACTCTGATAGTGGACCAGGCCCAGATGTTCGGCTTAGGCCAACTCTACCAGCTCCGGGGTCGGGTGGGTCGTAGCGAGCGGCAGGCCTATGCCTATTTCGTGGTTCCCTCCCTGGATCAGTTGCCCCAGATATCCAAAAGACGCTTGCGGATCATCTTGGACATGGATTATCTCGGAGCTGGGTTTAAAGTTGCCATGGAAGACTTGCGCTTGCGGGGCGCAGGCAATATCCTGGGTGAGGTCCAGTCGGGGCAGATCGCGCGGGTCGGGCTTGATCTCTTTCTGGAAATGCTGGAGGAAGAAGTACGACGCATTCGGGGCGAAGCACCCCGGAGCCATGCCGACCCGGAACTCAGCCTTTTGTTTGCAGCCCATCTCCCCGCAGGGTATATACCAGACGCACGCGAGCGGCTACATTACTACCGGGCCCTTTCCACGGCGAGCGGAGAAGTGGACCGGGTCGAACTTGCTGCGGAGCTCAGAGACCGCTTCGGCCCTCTGCCGGAACCGGTGGCCAATTTCATGGCCGTGCTAGCCCTCAAGGAGACCTTGAAAGTCCTTTCGGCCGCACGGGCTGAACTGTTTCCCGGCAGAGCTTCCATTTCCTGGGATGCAGAGGGGCAGGGAATCCCAGCCGAACATCTGCTGGAGTGGATAGAGCCCAGGGAGAGGATGGTACGGCTCAAGCCTCCTGGAACCGTCGAGATTCGTTTCCCCAAGGGGGCAACGGTGCCGGACGGGATAGAATTTGTGCGTGCGGAGCTGGATGCGCTGGTCAGAATGGTCGCGCCGGGCTCCGGAGACACCAACAACGCAACCGATATGGAAGGCGAATGAATAGACTGCTCCTGCTCCTGCTACTGGCACTGAGTCCGGTCACGCTCCTGATGGGCGGCTGCAATGGCACCACAGACGACATTGGCGTGGTGGCCCGAGTGAATGGAAGGCCTATCGCTCTGAACCAACTGGAGTTTCAGCACGACCTGCTGCACATGGACGGGGCTGGCACCTTTGTTCCTTCCGTAGAGGCTCTTCGCAGAGAGTATGGCCACATCCTGGCCGACCTGATCGTTCTGGAACTGGTGGAACAGGAACTTGAACGGCTCGGACTCCAGGTTACCGACGAGGAAATGGTCGAGGAAGAGGCGCAGGTCCGGGCTGATTACCCGGATGACGCTTTTGACCAGGTGCTCATCGAGGAATACATTGACCTCGCCTCCTGGCGCAGGCAGTTGCACTACGATAAGTCACGCCGGAATTTTTTCCAGAACGTGTTGCGACCACAGATCAAGATTGACTACCTGGAAGCCGATGCTTATTACAAAAAGCATTTGAAGGATTTCCGCCTGCCCGAAAGCTATCGGATGGTGGTCATCCGGGGGGCAATGAAGGGCCCCGTGCAGCGTGCCGTGGCATTGTACCGCGAGTCGGACGACGTGGCGGGCGTGTTGGAAAAATCACCGGACATCACCATCAATGAGCTGACTGTCGGCGCTGGGCAGCTTTCCGAGGACTGGAAGAAGGCCCTGGACGGGCTGCCCAACGGCGAGGTCACTCCCGTTTTGGAAACCCGCTCTGGCTTCGAGGCATTGGTGTTGCTCCAGAAGCTTCCGGCCAAAATGCTTGATCCCACCCAGGCCTACCCCCTGGTCGAAGAGGCGCTGCTGGACAGAAAACTCTCGGAAGCCTTCGAAGAATGGCTTTCCAAGCAATTGGCCGTTGCGGACATCAAGATCAGCGCTCTCTTGTTGGAGAAGGCTGCCGATGACGATACTGCCGGTGTCGAAGATGACCAGGCCGGGCAGGGCGCGGACACCGACCTGGAGATCGACTCTGGTGATGGCATGGGCGAGGAAATGGGGAATGAAGACGATGGTGACGATGAGCAGGCGCTCAGCGGCGAGTCGCCCCTCGATGAGCCTGAGCCTCTTGACGATGCTCAGGATGTTTCGGAATCGGCGGACGATGAAACGGGAGATTAAGCGACCATCAGGTCAATGGAGTTTGTTACGTGTTGAGAAATGCATCACTTTTTCTTGTCATGGCAGTGCTTCTTTCCAGTCATATTTCCTGGGCAGAGGATGTTCATTCGATTCTGGTCGTGGTCAATGGAGAGCCGATCACCAAGTATGACCTCGACGAACAGCTCAATATAGTACGCGCCAACTTCCGACTCAAACTCGGAGATCGATTTGACCCGGTTCAAGCGGAGCAGGCGATCAACGAACAGCGCCAGGGAATCATTGAAAAGATGGTCGAGGAGATCCTCTTGGAAGAAGAGGTGACCAGGTTGCAGTTGCGCGTGGACCCCGCCCAGATAGATGCCTACTTTGATCGGTTGCGAGAGATGGATGAATTCAAGGATGACGAAGCGTCTGCCGCCACCCTCGCCAATATGGGGCTGACCATGGAAGCTTTTCGGGCAAAGGTTGAGAAAGATATGCTGAAGCAACAGCTTATTCAGGGTATCGTCGGCACCAAACTTGTGGTCACCGAGACGGAGATTGATGAGGCCTTTGCCTCCAAGCCGGAAGCAGCCGGAGGATTGCGTCAGCATCTGAAGGCCATAATGGTTCCGACCGAAGAGGAGATGGACACGGTTGTCGCAGCCATTGATGGGGGAAAGATGACGTTTGAGGAAGCCGCCAAGGCCTACTCTGCCGGGCCAGCCCCAGAAGAGGGCGGTGACCTGGGCCTTATCGTGGAAACGGACATGTCGGAAGCTTGGAAAGCAGCCTTGTCGGACCTGGAGTCAGGTGAGGTTTCTGAGCCATTTCACGTTGATGGCACGTATGTCTTGTTGAAGTTCGAGGAAAGTTCCTCATTGAGGGTTAATGATGCCCCTGGCATGCGCGACAAGATTTTTCAGGAGATTCGTGAGCGCAAGCTCAATGAACAGTATGATGGGTATATGAAGCGTCTTCGCGAAACCGCGGTCATTGAGTGGAAATAACTGAATCCGGCCCGTCTGGACCGCATGGAGAGTGACGAATGGACTTCAAAGAAATGGGTCAGCTTTTACGTCAGCAACGGGAAAAGCTGGGATTGTCCATCGCAGACATTAGCGAGAATACCCGGATCAGCCGGAGTATTCTTATGATTTTTGAAAATGGGAATACTGAGGAGCTTCCCCACCCGGTCTATGCCAAGGGGTTTATCCGCAACTATGCCAAGGCGCTGGGACTTGATCCCATGGAGTGCTCCCGGGTTCTGGAGCGCGAGATGCGGTATGGCGAGGACGAAGGGCAGGGCACTGTTCGAAAAAATGTTGGCAACGAGACGCACGAACCGTCAATCATCGTGCCAACCAAATCCTCCTGGCCTGCCGTGCTCGGGGTTCTGGCCCTGATTATCCTGCTGGGATTTTTGATCTGGAAGTTGTCCATCTCCCAGGGCGGCAATGAGATCGCACCTCTTTCCGAGGATACGGTCGGCCAGGTGATTGAGCAGGCTGCCATGGATCCATCTCTGAGCCAGGAGGGCCTGGCTCAGGCAGCGGAGGAATTGATCGAAGATGTGGCAGAACCGGTTCCTGAAATGACGCAGGAGGAAATCACCGAGGGGAGTCCCGCTTCCGAAGCGGGACTTGCCGTGCAGGCCTCTGCCACCGGCATGACGTCGCCGCAGGAAGTGGTGGATTCTGCTGGTGACGTGACTGGCACGGAGCATACGCTGATCATCTCCGTGACGGGTGACACGGAATGTTGGGTTGGCGTCTGGCGGCCGGACATCGAGGAAATTGCCAGGAACTTCACGGTGTTTCCCGGAAAGAGCGTCACCTACAAATTCGACGGGCAGCGTATCCTTCGTTTTGGACGCATCGAATCCGTGCAATTATCTCTTGATGGCAACATCAGGTCTGTAAAGGGAGCGGGTGTGGTCAACCTGACCCTTCCCTGACCTCCCATGGATTTCACCGAGAAGGGGCTGGTCCTAAAAGTGGGCCGCTTTCGCGAGACGGACGCCTGGGTCCGTTTTCTTTCTCCAGGACGAGGAGTCATGCAGGCCATGGCCTTCGGGGGCATGAAAAGCCGCAAACGCTTCGCCGGATGTCTTGACCCCTTCAATCATGTTTTGTTCACCGTGGGAACCAGCAAGGCCGGTGCCTACTTTGATCTGCGCGAAGGCGCGCTCCTCCACTCTTTTTCCGGAATCAAGACCGACAATGCCCGACTCGGCCCGGCCGCAGCCTGCCTGAAGTTCATAGAGGCCGTGCACAAGGGGCACGAGGGATCGCGCGTTGTCTATGATCTGCTCCTGCAAACCTTGCATCTCATTGAGGATATGCCTGGAGGAGTGGCGGATGTTCCGGTGTTGTTTCGGGCCAAAATGGCTTTTGAGCAGGGCTACCGGCCCGAGTTGACCCGTTGCGCTGGGTGCCAGGCCGAGCAGGGCACCTTTGACAATCCCCGGTTTTTCGTTGAAAAGGGGCAGGTTTTGTGTTCGCGTTGCACCCCCGGACCTGAAGAGGGCACGGGGTTGGCCGTGAGTTGGGGAGCCCTTCGTACGCTCGACTTTGTCATGCACCAGCCCCCGGCCATGTGGACACGCCTGGCCGTAGATCCCTCGGTGCGCGATCAGGCCTACCGGGTGGTGGATCGTTTTCTCGCCTACCATCTGGACGTGTCGATGGAAGACGGTAATTTTAGAAATATATAGATTCGGAGCGGTTATGCATTTTCAGGACGCCATAATGAACCTGCAGCGATTCTGGGCCGACCAGGGGTGTATTGTGGTCCAGCCCTTTGACATCGAAGTCGGGGCCGGAACATTCAACCCCTCCACCTTTTTCCGGGTCATCGGTCCGGAACCTTGGAGCGTGGCCTATGTCGAGCCTTCCCGTCGTCCTACAGACGGGCGCTACGGCGAAAACCCGAACCGGTTGCAGCATTATTATCAGTTTCAGGTCATTCTGAAACCCAGCCCGGACAACGTACAGGATCTCTATCTGGAGTCTCTGGCCGTGCTCGGCATCGACGCGGCCCAGCATGACATCCGTTTCGTGGAAGACGACTGGGAATCGCCGACCTTGGGAGCCTGGGGCCTGGGCTGGGAGGTTTGGCTCAATGGCATGGAAGTGACCCAGTTCACCTATTTCCAGCAGGTGGGCGGTATCGACCTAGCCCCCATTTCGGTTGAGATCACCTACGGACTTGAGCGTATTTGCATGTATTTGCAAGAAAAAGAATCCGTGTACGATCTCTCATGGAACGGAAAGGTCACCTACGGGCATGTCTACCACCAGAACGAGGTGGAGATGAGCAAGCACAATTTCGAGGCATCGAGCCCGGACATGCTGCTCAAGCTCTTCGATATGTATGAGGGGGAGTGTCAGAAGCTCTGTGGCCTTGAACTGCCCTGGCCTGCCTATGATTATTGCCTCAAGTGTTCCCACACCTTCAACCTGCTCGACGCCAGAGGGGCCATCTCCATCACCGAGCGTACCGGCTACATCGGTCGGGTGCGCAATCTGGCCTCTGCCGTGGCCGCCCTCTATGCGGCCCAGCGCGAAGCCATGGGCTATCCCATGCTGGATCTGAAATAACCGCAAGGAACCGATATGTCTTCATTCGTATTTGAAATCGGCGTCGAGGAGATGCCTGCGCGTTTCGTGCCCAAGCTGGCCAAGGAGATTCAGGGAAGCCTGGAGAAACTTCTGGCCGAGGCCATGGTGGACATGGGCGAAGTGCAGACCTCGGCCACCCCGCGACGGATCGTTGCCCATGTGTCCGACATTGCCCTGACCCAGCGCAGTCTTGAGGAGGAAGTGACCGGGCCACCGGTCAAGATCGCCTTTGACGCCGACGGCAAGCTGACCAAGGCAGGTGCTGGCTTTGCCAAGACCCAGGGCGTGGACGAGACTGATCTCTACACCGTCAGCTCCGCCAAGGGCGAATATCTGGCCTGCAAGGTCGGACGCGGCGGCGGTGCCACCCTGGACGTGTTGCCCGGTGTCTGCATCAAGTCTGTTGAGTCGTTGAACTTTCCGAAGAAGATGCGCTGGGGGAGTCGCGAGTTCGCTTTCGGGCGACCCATCCGTTGGTTCCTGGCCCTGCTGGATGAGCAAGTGGTCGAGTTCGAACTGGCCGAGATGGCTTCCGGACGTTTGTCCTGGGGGCATCGGATCATGGGGCCCGGTCCCTTTGAGATGCGGTCCGCCACGGACTATCTGGAGCGCATCGAGCAGGAAGGCTCGGTGCTTGCCAATCCGACCCTGCGCGCGGATCTGATCCTCGCCCGGGGCCAGGAGCTTGCCGCGGCACTGGGCGGCACGGTGGTCTGGAAGGATTCCCTCTTGGAAGAGGTCACCAACCTTGTGGAATATCCGGTGCCCATCCTTGGTTCCTTTGCACCCCTCTACCTGGAACTGCCGCGCGAGGTGCTTTTGACCTCCATGGAGAAACACCAGAAGAGCTTTGGCGTTGAAGGGCCGGATGGCAAGCTGTTGCCCACCTTTCTGACCACGCTGAACATCGAACCCCAGGATGTGGAACTTGTCCGCAAGGGATGGGAACGCGTACTCCGAGCCCGTCTTGAGGATGCCCGCTTTTTCTGGGAGGCAGATAACAGGGCGAACTTTGAGCAGTGGCAGCAGAAACTGGAGAGCGTCGTCTTCATCGGCCCCATCGGCACCGTGGCAGACAAATGCCGCCGCCTGGAAAAGCTCTGCACCCACATCGCCATGACTGCCATGCCCGATCTGTCGAAAGCCAAGGTGGCCGAATTCGCCAAGGCAGGACTCTTGTCCAAGTGCGATCTGGTGTCGGAGATGGTCATTGAATTTGATTCCCTGCAGGGCATCATGGGTGGCATCTATGCCGAGAAAAAAGGCCTTGGCACCGAGGTTTCCCAGGCCCTGTACGAACAGTATCTGCCTGCCGGACCGGACTCGCCCGTGCCGGCCAGCTTGGCCGGTGCCGTACTCTCCATGGCGGACAAGGCCGACACCCTGGTGGGTTGCTTCGGCCTGAAGATGATCCCCACCGGTGCAAACGATCCCTATGCCCTGCGCCGTGCGGTCCTCGGCATCATCCGCATCGCCCTAGACCATGGGCTCCGCCTTTCCCTCACCGAACTGGTAAGCCAGGCCCAGGCGGGCTATCCGGACAAGGTGCAGTGGAAGGTGCCTCCGACCGAGGCCCATGCCAAGATCATGGACTTTTTTGCCGGACGTCTGCGTGCCTTCTTCACCGGGCAGGGTGTTTCCACCAAGGTGGCTGATGCGGCCATCGGGGCTGGTTTCGACGACCTGTCCGGGCTCAAGGGGCGCATTGAAGCCTTGGATGCCTTTGCTCGTGAGGATGACTTTGAACAGGCTGTACTGACTTTCAAGCGCGCCTCGAATATCATCCGCAAACAAGGTGACGAGGTGGGCGATGGGTTGACCGGCGAATATGACCTCACCATCATGGATGAGGTTGCGGAAAAGGGGCTGGCCGAAAAGCTACGCCAGACCGCACCCCGGTTCGACGAACTGTGGAAGGCCGATGAATTTGCCGGTCTTCTCGGACTGCTCCGTGAACTCCGTCCCTCAGTGGACGAGTTTTTCGACAACGTCATGGTCATGTGTGAGGACGAGGGAATGCGCCTAAATCGTCTGAACCTTCTCAAGGCCCTGGTGGACAGGCTCGGGAAACTGGCTGATTTTGGCGCTCTGCAAGTGTAGAGGGGTTCCGTTCAGGCCCTGTTTGTGATAGAAAAAGTCTTGACAATCGGAGGGGGAGCGTTTAATTGCTCACTTCCGGTTTCGATCGGGACTCAATAACAAAAGCAAGAAACGTTAGAAAAGATCAGGAGATAGAGCATTGGCTAACCACACTTCCGCCCTCAAGAGGCATCGCCAGAGCCTGAAGCGCAACCTTCGCAACCGCGCCACCAACACCCGCATCAAGAACGCTGTCAAGGCTGTTCGCTCTGCTGTGGACGCTGGTGACAAGGAACAGGCTGCCGTTGCCATGGCCGCCGCCACCAAGGTGCTCGACAAGGCCGCCATCCGGAACATCATCCACTGGCGTCAGGCCGCCCGTCGCATCTCCCGGCTGCAGCAGGCGATCAACAAGATCGACTAGCTCGCCGTTTGCTTTGCATCAATAAGCCCGTTTCCCTTTAGGGAAACGGGCTTTTCATGCGTTCAATTTCTGCGTTCCTCCAGAGGCGCTGGATGGGCTACAATTGTTCCTCGCCTTCAGCCAACAGTTCCAGCCGGGCCTCATCGAGGATCGTCACCTGTTTGCCCTGGACCTCGAGGAGTCCCTGCTCGGTCATTTTTTTCAGGATGCGCGACAGGGTTTCCTGGATGGTGCCCAAGTAAGACGCGATCTGTCCCTTGGGCAGGTCCAGTTCGAGCGTATTGCCCTTCTGGGACGATTTGAGCAGGAGCAGGTAGGTCGCAAGTCGAGCTGGCACTTCCTTGAGGCTCAGGGCGGAAACCTGATTGACCAGATTGCGCAGGCGTGCGGCCAGGAGCCCGATGGTGGACAGGGCCAGGTCCGGGTGCTGGATCATCATGCGGGTGAAGGCCTGGCGCGGGAAATAGAGCAGTTTGCATTTAGCCAGGGCCTGAGCCGAGGCAGGGAAGTCTGCGCCCTGGAACATGGGCACCTCGGCAAAGGCACGACCAGGTCCGAAGACATGGATAATTTGTTCCTTGCCCGAGGGGGAGGAGCGGTAGATGCGCACCTTGCCCGAGGCCACTGAGTAAAAGCCGTCCGCCGGTTCCCCGGCGTGGAAGATGATCTCTCCCTTTTCCACTGTGCGAAGACTGGTCATTTCCACCAGCTTTTCGGCCAGTTCGCGGTCGATGCCCTGAAATAAATCCGTCCTGATGAGTGCTTCGAGCTTGTCCATATCTCTCCTTGTAGTGCAAGATAATCAAAGATCATTTGACCTAAGTCATGGGGAGAGTCAACGTTTGGGCTCATTGTTTTTGTGACGGAACAACCCCTTGAGGTGTGCATGAAACCGACGACTGAACCACAGACCCATTACCTGAACCTCTGCCGGGGCGCGGCAGGAGGCTCCTGCCCCCATGCCCTGGAGATCGGCGAAGGCATTTCCGGGCGTATTCAGGAGGTCGTTGAAACCTCGGGGTGGCCTGCCTTTG
>JAHJKV010000080.1 GCA_018822065.1 Pseudomonadota bacterium | reverse complement strand
CGCCTGTGACACCGGTAGTGACTTCGGGCAAGGTGGTGGAGATTGAACGGCGGGTTAACGTCCGTGCCCAGCGCACCGCCAGTTCCAGCCTGGTGACCACGCTAGCCCCAGGAGACAAGGTCCGCCTCGATCTGCTTGAAAAGGGTTGGTACGCCGTGTTTCAGGTGAAGGAGACAAGCCAGGATCCCAGAAAGGCCCTAGGCTATCTCTATGCACCGATGCTGGGGGAAAAAGTAGAAACTCCAACGGTTCATCCCCTGCAACCTGGAGAACCGACCCTGGCAGCTGGTAACGAGCAGTCCGTTCGGACGAGCCCGTTTCTCAAAGGGCCCATGGACAGTCCGGCCATGACCCCTCCGGTGCAGACCGTACCTCCGACCCGGGAGAATGAGCCTGCTGCTGCTCCCGAAGCTGTCTCTGCGGTGGCGACCTCCCCTGATGGGAAACAGAGCATGGCCATCAATCCCAGGGATGATGGCGACGAACCGCACAAGGGTCCGGTTCCACGTGCCGACAAGGTCCGGCATGGATACAAGTATGCCATGCTTGAGCGGGTTTCCGGCACGAATGTGAACCTGGGTCGATTGATGCTCAAGGTGTTCCTGGATGTCAATGTCATCCCCAGCGATGAATCCCTCAAGGACTTTGTGACCACGCTCTTCAAGGAGGAGATGGGAGATTCCAAGGAACTCATGATCTACGTCTATCTGCCTGGGCAGGATTTCAAGGATCTTTCTTACTGCCAAGCTGCCTTTATTCCCCAGGGCATCAAGGAATTCTGGGTTCGTCGGGCAACGCTTTTTGGCACGCGTCTCATGCCCTGACCATCACTAGCTACACCTTTGGAATCGGCCCTGTCTGCTCTGTTTGCGGACAGGGCCGACTTTTGACCTTTTGGTGTTGTTTCTTCTATAAGAAAAATCCTTGCGCCTCATTCAAGGAAACATAAGGAGCAACATGTATAATCCGTCCGCGTTTCTCATCACCACCGGGGCTCTGACCTCCATCTTCAATTTCTTCTTTGGTGAATATTTCCGGGAACGAGAACGAACCTATCGGCTGTGGCTGCGGATTTTTGCCTATGACGACCGACCTGCCATCCATAATCCCGGTGAACTCTGTGCGGTGATGGAGGCCAAGGAGCGGATGTACAGGCAGGCGCGGATGTTTTTGACCATCATGCTCCTGACCCTGGTGGGCACCTTTATGGCCTTTCAACTCTATTCTCTTCCGTACATTGACTCCGCCTCGCCGAACTTTCAGACCGATGCACGAAACACCTGGATCATCTTCAGCGTGATTATTGGTGTCATCGTATTCATCAATATGCTGGAAATGCTCTATATCCGACTGGCATTCGTGTTTCGGTGGCGCTATCCTTTCTTTCAGGCGAGGCAACGGGTCACCGGATTGGCGCGGGTGTCCATGATCTGGCAGGCCCTGGAATGCCCGGGGCGCAAGCGTGCCTCATTCAATAAAAACCGAATCCCGGCTTATTTCTATAATCATCTCGATGACCCCAGGGAGGCCTTTGAGCACTGCTTCCTGGCCTCTGATTTTAATTCCAGCTATGATCGTTTCTTTAAGGAATCTCAAAGGGTACATTCCTCCAACTCGAATCTCGGCACCGGTTTTTCGTTGTCGGACGAGCCGAAGCAACCCGGAACCGGGTCTGGAAACGACGACACGCAGGAATGAAAAAGGGCGGACAGATTGATCTGTCCGCCCTGTGGTCATCTGTTCGGTGTGCCTATTTGCCGAAGAGCAGCTTGTCCAGCGTGTCCACCAGGATACCCATCTGTGGTTTGGTGATGTGGGCGTCGGAACCCACTTCCTGGCATTTGATCCCCATCTGTTCGTTGATAAGTGAACTGAAGATGATCACCGGCGTCTGGCCAAGGACGGTGTCGTCCTTGATGCGACGGCAGAGGGTGAGACCATCGAGCCGGGGCATTTCGATGTCCGTAATGATCAGGTCGAGGTGGTCGGTCGCATCCACACTCTCTTCAGTAATGGTCTGTTTGAGGTCCATAAGATGATCGTAGGCGATCTGTCCGTTTTCAAATTCCGAGACAGTCGAGTAACCAGCCTTGTGCATCAGTTCGAGAATGGCGTGGCGGATGAACGGTGAATCTTCAGCGAGGACGATTTTCCTGCTGCCGCGCATCTCCTTGGTGACGTTTTCCGGAAGGATGATGGCGTCGCCATAACCGAGCTTGGTCGCCGGGAAGAGTTCGGCCACGATGTATTCGAAATCGATGAGCAAAACGTCTTTGTCGTCCACATGAACAGAGCCGGTGACCTTTGCCGAGAACTGATCCAGGAACGGGTCCATGGAATCCATTTTGTCCCAGCTGATGCGGTGGATTCGATTGACGCCGTCGATGAGGAAGGCGCAGATGAGGTTATTGAACTCCGTGACTAGGGCCACCGGACGCTCCACCTCGACCTTGGAGTGGATATTCAGCGTGGTGTAGAGGTTGATGAACGGAATTGTCTCGTTGCGCCAGAGCAACACTCCAGGCATGGCCGGAGGTGTTTCCGGCGTCTGGGTGAAGAATTCCTCGTCATAGGTAATGATCTGAAGAATCTTGGAGACGTTTATTCCATAGCTCTGGCCACCAAGAAAGAACTCAAGGATTTCAACCTCGTTTGTCCCGCTTTCCAACAGAATTTTTTGTTTGGCTTCGGCCTGGACCATGTCCGCCCCTTGGCTAATTGTTCATTGGTACTTTTAAATACTAGTCCATGCCAAAGAATATGGCAATGTCCCGATGAAATATTCGTGCGATGTTTTCTGGCGGGTCGGGGGAGGGCTTTTAGAGCAGAGGGTGAGTATGGACCATGAACAGCAGTGGCGTGTTTTTGAAAATGGTATTGGTGTGGAACATGAGAAGGATCCCTGGAGAATAGTCTTTTTGCAGAAAACGACGTATAGGGTTTCGAAGTATTCGAAAAGGAGAGTCCGATGCGAACCGAACTCTATAGGTGTTTTTCACCGTTTTTTTTTGTGATGATGTTTGTTCTGTTGCTCCCGTGTGCTTCTTTGGCCACGGAACAGGTTGAGACGGCACTTTCGATCGAGGAGAGCGACAGCCTTGAGGTTGAAAGTCTTGAGGGCGGCGGTGACGCGGTCTGGGTGACGCCTCCGGTTCTGCCTACCTATGTGGAAGTTCAACTCACCCTGTTGCGTATTGCCCGGATAGACGGACCAGGCGAACGATTTCCAACAACAGAGATCGAAGCCTTTCTGGAAGCGGACTGGATTGATCACCGGTTGGCTTATGATCCGGAGAAAACCGGGACCGAAGAGGAAATATTTATTGGCAACGACGCGGAATACGAGCTGGAGCAGATTTGGTGGCCTGACATCATCATACAAAATGAGCGGCACAAACGGGAGCGCGAGGATATCGAGTTGATCATCAAGCCCAATGGCGCGGTGAGCTACAAGGAACGTTTTTTTGCCATCATTCCACTCGATTTTGACCTGCACAAGTTTCCCTTTGACAGTCAGCAGATTCTCATCGATCTGGAATCCTTTGCCTGGAATGACAAAAGCGTGATCTTCAAGCACGGCAAGCATATGACTGGTCTGAGTGATGATCTGACACTGCAGGAATGGGAGATCACCCATGTAGGGGCCGAACTCTATGACGTGCACGAAGCTCGTGGTGAGGACGGATATTCCAAACTTGAACTGCAGATTATGCTTACGCGGCATCCCTGGCATTACGTAAAGACCATTATCATTCCCTTGGGCATCATCCTTTTCATGCTGTGCACCATTGTCTATTGCAATCTGGACAAGCGCATAGAATTTATCCTGATCGCGCTGTTGTCCCTGGTGGCCTTCCACGGGATCATTTCTGACGCATTGCCCAAACTTTCAAGTCTCATCTTTCTGGATGTGCTCATCCTCATGGGCTACCTGATCACCATGTTCGCTTTGTTGGAATCGGTCATTGCCCAGCGGATGGTCGCTTCTGGCAACCAGGGGAGAGCGGAACGCATGGAACAGATGAACCGAAAAGTCTTCCCCTATGTCTTCGGGTTGATCATCTGTGGAGGTGTTCTCGGGTACGTGATCTGATGTCCAAGAGCAGAATAATCTGAGTGATTCTGGTGGATATGTCATGCGTGTTCCTTTGGCTCGCATTCTCTTGTTATTGCATTTCCCGAAGATGGGAGTAAAATTGAGCGGAATTTTGCAAGGAGGACGTTATGAAACCAATGCTCCGAATGTGTGTCTGCCTGTCCTGCCTCGCCCTGTTTGTCCTGTCAGTCACAACTGTCTGGGCCAACCCGACGGAGCAGGACTTCATCGACCAGACGGTCCTTGATGGAGGCTCAGAGGCCCACTTCGTTACCCCGCCGAAGTTTCCGACAGATGTGGAGGTCACCTTTTCCTTGTTGCGCATCAACAGCATCGACCCCCCGAGCGAACGATTTCCAACCATGAACATCGAGGGGTTTTTCGAGGTGGACTGGCACGATCCGCGGTTGGCCCAGGACCCGGCCAATGCTGATGCTGTGGAAGAGACTTTCCTCGGTAAGGACGCGGAGTTGGAGTTGGAGTTGATCTGGTGGCCGGATATCATCATACAAAACGAACTGCACAAGCGTGAAATCGAGGACATGGAACTGATCATTCACCCCGATGGCGAAGTGGACTATCGGGAACGCTTCTTCGCCACCATCCCCCTGGACTTCGACCTGCACAAGTTTCCCTTTGACGCCCAGAAAGTTCATATCGATCTGGAGTCCTTTTCTTGGGACGACAAGCATCTCATCCTTAAGCCCGGCAAGAGGCAATCCACCATCGGTCCTGACGTGCACTTGATGGACTGGCGGGTGGAGAGTGTGGAGCAGGAATACCTGGATGTGTTTGAAACACGTGCGGCAGAGAAATTCTCGGAAATGCGGTTCACCATCGTGATCGAACGTGAAGCCTGGCATTACGTCAAGACCATCTTCCTGCCCTTGGGCATCATCCTCTTCATGCTCTCCTGCATCGTCTATGCGGATCTGGACAAGCGCATCGAGTTCATCCTCATTGCCCTGTTATCCCTCGTGGCCTTCAATGGCATCATCGCGGAGGACCTTCCAAAGCTTAAAGATATGATATTCTTGGATGTACTTGTCCTGCTCGGATATATCATCACCTTGTTTGCCCTGGTGGAGTCGGTGGTAGCTCAGCGAATGCGGGCCGTGGGCCAGGCGGAGCGTGCCGAACGGATGGAGCAGACGAATAGAAAGATCTTTCCGTACATCATGGCCTTGATCGTCGTTGGTGGCGTTTTGGGCTACATCATTTAGCCTCGCGTTCGCGCCGTTCCACCGGCTTTCAGGGCTCCATCTCGAATTGGAGCTGGTAGCGCTTGATGATCGCATCGAGTGTGCCGTCTATCTTGGCCGCTTTCATGGCCTGGCGAGACTGTCCGACCAGAACATCGTCCGTGTCCATGGAAAACGTCATGTAGAAATCCTGCTTGAACAAGAAGACCTGGCCGGATCCAGTAGTCAGTCGGGTAGCCTGAGACCTGGAGCCAATGCGCCAGGGACAGTCTATCCCCAGTGGTCAGGTCGATACGCCGGAGGCTAGGCTCGGATTGCAGGGTGTTCTGTTCTTCGCTGTTCACCGGATACTCGTTCAAGTCGCCGACAAATCCCTGTTCATGAAAAAATTATGAGTTGAACTATCTCAAGTTACATAGATACGATAGGCGCGGGCCTCGTCTATGGTTATGGATATTTTGATTATGACAATTGAATGTTGTTGCTGGCAAAGGCAATCAAGAAATGCAATATTGTTCTCTATGATTTCGGACAGGCATTTATATAGTATGAGATAACGAATGCACAGGGGGGCTAAAATGCACCAGGTACGTTGGGGGGCGCTCAGCACCGCTTCCATTGGAATGAAACAGGTGATTCCGGCCATGCAGAAGGCTGCCCATGTCCAGGTGACGGCCATTGCCTCACGCAATGAGAATGGAGCACGGGATGCGGCCTGCACTCTGGGACTGGAGAAGTTTTATGGAAGCTACGAGGCCTTGCTGGCAGACCCGGATATCGATGCCGTGTACATCCCGTTGCCCAATCATCTGCATCTGCCCTGGTCGCTGAAGGCCCTGGAGGCTGGCAAGCATGTGCTCTGCGAGAAGCCCATCGGCCTGAGCAGCCAGGAGGCGGAAACGTTGCTGGCGGCAAGCCAGGGATATCCGAGCCTTAAGATCATGGAGGCCTTCATGTATCGCCATCATCCGCAGTGGGTGCGGGCGCGAGAACTGATCGAAACTGGGGAGATCGGCAGCCTGACCTCCATTCAGGTATATTTCTCCTATTTCAACAACGATCCGAATAATATTCGAAACCGCACGGATGTCGGCGGTGGGGCCATGATGGATATCGGGTGCTATTGCACCTCGCTATCACGCTGGCTGTTCCAAGCCGAACCTGATCGGGTTTTCGGTTTTGTGGACCGCGATCCAGCTTTTGGAACCGACCGTCTCTTTTCGGGCATGATGGATTTTGACGGGTGCATCGCCAGTTTCACCTGCTCCACCCAGTTGGAATGGCACCAGCGGGTGATTCTTTGTGGCGAGGCGGGAAGCATCGAGCTGATGATACCTTTCAATTCCCCCATCGACAGGCCGACGGTGCTGGTGCATCGACAGGGAAAGCAGGCCCGGACAATCGAGTTTGAGGTGTGTGACCAATATGCCATCCAGGGGGAGTTGATGTCCCTGGCCATTCTGAACGATACCCCGGTTCCTACGCCTCTGACCGATGCCGTTGGGAACATGCGGGTGATGGAGACCTTGCTCCGCGCCGCAGAAACGCAGACCTGGACGAAGTGCTGACATGGACCGCTTCGCACACATCGCCGAGCAGGTGCTCCCCATCCTGCTGCTTCTCGGACTTGGCCGGGCCTTTGGCCGCTGGAACTTCCTCTCCCAGACCACTGTGGATGACCTGAAACGGCTGGTGGTAAACGTTGCCCTGCCATCGGTCCTTTTCCTCTCCTTTCTGAAAATCGAACTTCATATCTCCTACCTCTCGCTTTTTTTTGTGATTCTGGCTGTGTGCGTAGGGCTCTATTTCCTGGGTTGCTTCGGGGCACGGTTTTGCCCCGAGGATAAGGAGGAGCTGCCGTTTCTGATGACCGGGTTTGAATATGGCATGCTCGGCATCAGCCTCTTTGGCGGGGCCTATGGTCTGGATGCAATCGGCTACATCGCGGTGGTCGATCTCGGCCATGAGTTTTTTATCTGGTTCGTGTACCTGGCCCTTTTGATCTCGCGTCAGGAAGGCGGGGTGCGACCCGGCAGGTTGGCGTCCATGTTTGTCACTTCGCCCGTGATCCTGGCTGTTTGTCTCGGTCTGGGACTGAATGCGGCCGGGTTTGGCACAACCATTCTGGGGTTGCCCGTGTTCGGTGCTGTGGGCAGTGCCTTGGAGCTTTTGGGCGCACTCACTGTGCCCCTGGTTCTGATCATCGTGGGCTATGGCGTTCGCATCGAACGCTCCAACCTGTGTCTTGCCCTGGCCGTAACCACGGCCCGCGTCCTGGTCTGTGTCCCCCTGGCACTCCTGCTCAATGTCTATGTGCTGCGCGGGATGTTGGGCCTGGGCCGCCCCTTTGAGCTGGCTCTGTTCACACTGTTCATCCTGCCGCCGCCGTTCATCCTGCCGCTGTTTATGAAGGGCAAGGAAAGTGACCTGCAACGGGTAAACAGTGTCCTGGCCGTGCACACGGTCGTTTCGGTCTTCCTGTTCATCGGGTTCCTGGCGATGAACCCTGTGCTGTAAGAAATCCGGGACCATATCCAAACACGTTTTGCATCCACTGTCCCTGGTTTTACCAGGGATGCAATGCCTGGAGAAACCAAGGAGAAGCAGAGTGCGATTTCGTATGTTGATGTGTTGTGTCGTTGTCGTGGTGGGCTGCATCGGCTCTACCTTGGCCTGGGCCGATGGATAGCGGGGGCTGTGCACGGAAGACGAGGATGTTGTGTTTGCCTGCAAGATGGCCAAGAACCACAAAATGCTTTCGGTGTGCGCTTCCAGCGGATTTCACGGTGTGGATGGGTATGTGCAGTACCGGTATGGCACGCTCGGAAAGATCGAGATGCAGTATCCGCAGGAACAGGTTTTCACTCAGGATACCTTCCGAATGTCCCGGTATACGCGCAGCCTGGTTGCACTGGTTGATCTAAGATTCAAGGTGAAAGATGTCGGGTATTCGGTGTATGATGACTATAATGCCGAATCGGGACAGGATGAGTACGACTCTGGTATTCGGGTTACCCTTCCGGACGGGCGCGAGGTAGACATAAAGTGCGGTCCTGAAGTGGAACGGAACCTCTACACCATCGAGGAATTTATTCCCACAGTTGAGGACGAGTAACGCTGTATCTTTCAGGAATAGCGAAGGTTGCATCGGATGGATGCAGCCTTTTTTTTGGTGCGCCCGGCAGGGCGCATCCACTCGGAGGTGAAAGTCCTCTACAGGCCCGACAAGGGGAACTGTTAGCTGAACGGCAAGGGTGTCCATCGCGAGGTGGAATCTGAAGGAAGCCGCAAGCAAAACGCTGGCCTGACGAACAGGAATCGCATACGAGGCGATCATGCTGGGTGAGGAGGCCAATATCTTCAAAGCCCTGTACTTGTACGGAAAGCATGGACGTATATGCGGCAGGCATAAGCGTGAAGGTGGATGCGCATTACCCGGGGAGATCTGTTTACCTGCCAAGTGCTACCGACGTCGTAAGGCGTTGGGATGGGTGAGCAGAAGTCAGCCGACGGCATAGTAGGTCCCTCGACCGGACTGAAGGCCTGAACATGTAACACGGGATAAGAGCCCTGAGTTTCGAGGACGCAGAGAGCCGCAGAAGGGTGGGAAGCGATGCCTGCCGCCATTCCCGAGAGTAGGGGACGGAATCCCCGAGAGTACGGATGTGGTGCGTCAATCGTCTCGACAACAACGGAGAACTTTCATCCGGAACAGCCAATGTTGATGGAAGAAGTGGTCGAACGTGAGAACGTGATCGCGGCTTTCAAGCGCGTG
>JAHJKV010000079.1 GCA_018822065.1 Pseudomonadota bacterium | reverse complement strand
GGTGGGGTGGCAAGGAACCGGCCACAGAAGAGTAGGATTATGAGCAAAAAACTCTGGGGCGGTCGGTTTGATACCACGACCGCGGCGAGCGTCGAGGATTATACCGAGTCCGTCTCTTTTGACTGGCGGCTCTACGCTGAGGATATCGCCGGGAGCTGCGCCCATGCGCGCATGCTCGCGCGCCAGGGGGTGCTCACCGCGGACGAGGCCGAGAGCATCGTGAAGGGACTTGAAACCGTTCTGGCCGAGATCGAGTCCGGTGGATTCAAGTGGAAGGTCAGTCTCGAAGATGTTCACATGAACATAGAGGCCCGGCTGACCGAACTCATAGGCGACCTGGGAGGCAAGCTCCATACCGGGCGCAGCAGAAATGACCAGGTGGCCCTCGATTTCCGGCTCTATGTGGTCAAGGCCCAGCGTGCCTGGCAGAGGCATCTGGCTGACCTTGTGGCGGTCCTGGCCCGGCGGGCCGAGGAACATCAGGACACGCTTCTGCCTGGATGCACCCATCTCCAGCCAGCTCAGCCCGTAAGTCTGGCTCAGCACCTGCTGGCCTATTGCGCCATGTTCATGCGCGACCACGACCGGGCGGGGGACTGCCTGAAACGGACCAATGTTTCCCCCCTTGGAGCGGCGGCCCTCTCGGGCACTACCTATCCCTTGGATCCTGTTTCAGTGGCCGAAGACCTGGGCATGAACGGCGTGTTTGCCAATTCCATGGATGCGGTCAGTGACCGGGACTTTGTCATCGAGGCCGTTGCCTGCGCCAGCCTGATCATGGCCCACCTGAGTAGGCTCAACGAGGAGACCATCCTCTGGGCCAATCCCAGGTTCGGTTTCGTGACCCTGCCTGATGCCTATTCCACCGGGTCGAGCATCATGCCTCAGAAAAAGAACCCGGATATCAATGAACTCATGCGTGGCAAGACCGGACGGGTCTATGGCTGCCTGACCTCGCTTCTGACCATGGTGAAGGGGTTGCCCATGACCTACAACCGGGACATGCAGGAAGACAAGGAACCCTTCTTTGATGCTGACGGGACCGTGCGTCCTTCCCTGTCCATCATGGCCGAATTGATGGGCGCCATCGTCTTCAACACCGGGAACATGGCTGCGGCCATGGACGAGGGGTTTTTGAACGCCACGGAACTGGCCGACTATCTGGTGGGCAAGGGACTGCCTTTCCGGCAGGCACATCATGTCTCGGGTTCGGCGGTGGCCAAGTGTGAAGCCGAGGGTCGGGCCCTTGCCGACTTGCGCCTCGAGGAACTGCAATCCCTTTCACCGCTGATCGAAGAGGATGTGTTTGTGACCCTGTCCTACGAGGAGTCGGTGCGGCGGCGGATTTCTCCCGGCGGGACCGGGCCGGGTTCCATTGCCGTGCAACTCGCCTCCATTGCGGACTGGCTGGCTCGCTGCCAGTCCACGGATTGACTTAACGGACACCGAATGGTCCTTACTGAACGGCATATCCAGATTCTCAAGCATGTGCACGCCTATGTGGGTATCAAGCGATATCATGGCCTGCTGCCCATGAAGGATGCGGGGATATACGAGGCCGAGGCTCTGGAATATCTGCACGAGGAAGGATTGATCGAGGAAGGGGTGATTCTGACCACCTGCGGCTCCAACCCCAAGGGCTATAGGTTGTCCAAACACGCCCTAGAGGAACTTGAAAAGCTGGGGATCGATTTTCGAAATGAGGATTGGGAGGCCCTGCGCGGTCACAACTGGGTCGCCGCCGACGAACTTGACGCCGATCATATCGATGCCTTGCTGGATATCTATCATTTCTCGAAAATTAAAAAGTTCAATGGGATAGCACCGAAAGAAGTGCTTTCGGACTATGACAAGATCACCTTCAATATTCTCTATGACATGGGTTACATCTTCCACATCAAGCTCAAGGGGGCCAATGTGAAATATGAGAAGGGGTATGTGCTGAGCGACAAGGCCCGTCGCATGCTCAAGCAATTAGAGGCATCTTCGGCTCCGTAAAAAGTATGATAAAAGCCGCTGTGCCTCTTTCTTTCCCTGGATTTTCCAGGCATGGACTTGGGGCGGGAAAGGGTTTTGATTTCAAGGAGAAGGGTAGGTGTTCACGAGCAGAGAATAATCTGGGGGCGGAGGGTAACAGGAGTCGAACCTGCCGATCGGCTTTCGACGATCCAACGGGTTTGAAGCCCGCGCCGCCCACCGGGACGAAATACCCTCCAGACCACCAATAGTGCCAGGCAAGACCCAGGCACGAAAACTGAGCTAGCAGTTTTACAGGTGACTGGCAACAAACACGAACTATCTGCGAATCCGCCCCTTGCCAAAATTCGATCAACAATTAGAATAGATGAAACTTAAAGAGAACCGGCGCACATCTGGCCATAGGCATACAAGGAGTTTTCATTGAACAATCTCGGGAAAAACCTCGTGATCTGGGCAACCATCATCATCATGATGGTCGTCCTGTTCAATCTTTTCAATCAGACGCAGCGCCAGGAGGCCATGCCCTACACTGAATTCCTGGAGCTCGTCTCGCAGGGACAAGTGGAGAAGGTGCGCATCCAGGGGCAGCAGCTCACAGGCATCTTGAGCGGCAATCGACCCTTTACCACTTACGCGCCCAATGATCCGACCCTGATCCAGAAGCTCGTTGATAACAACGTGCAGGTCAATGCGGAGCCCATGGAAGAGGCCTGGTACATCCAGGTGCTTATCTCCTGGTTCCCCATGCTCCTGTTGATCGGTGTGTGGATTTTCTTCATGCGCCAGATGCAGGGCGGCGGCGGCAAGGCCATGAGCTTCGGCAAAAGCCG
>JAHJKV010000078.1 GCA_018822065.1 Pseudomonadota bacterium | reverse complement strand
TCATCGCCTGCCACATGACCATGGGCATGATGAAGCTCACCAAGGAGGATCTCATCGATGGCGTTGAGATCATGACCGCCGAGGAATACCTCAAGCTGGCCGGGTCCTGCTCGGTGAACATGTTCACCTGATCCGACCCGAAAGGATTCATGCATGATGCCAAAGACTTCGATAGCTGAACACAACAAGCACTCCGGGTCGGACTCCCTTCGACCCGGCGCAGCCTTTGCCGTGCTCCTCCTACTGTTCGCCCTGACCGTAACCGGAGTCGGCTGCGACTCCCAGGAGGCCCCGCCGCCGCCGCCAGTGTCCCAGCTCCGGGCTATTCTCTGGAACACCCCGACGGAAACCACGGTCCGGTCCTTCTTCGACCAGACCCTGCAACAATTCAACACCCTCGACGACCACGCCCAGGTGACCCCCACCTACATTCCGGACGAGGAATACAAGGCCAAGCTCGCCCTGGACATGGCCCTGAACGCGCCGTCAGACATCTTCATGACCTGGTCCGCAGGGTTCCTGCAGCCCTTCGTGAGTGCGGAAAAGGTGTTCGACCTCACCCCAGCCCTGGAGGCCGACCCGGCCTGGCGTGATAGTTTTTACCCCCATATCCTGGACAACCTGTCCTACGACAACCGGGCCTACGCCATCCCTGTGGCCCGCACCGTGGCGGGCGTGTTCTACAATACGACCATTTTCGAGAACCTGGGCCTGACGCCCCCCCGGACCTTCACCGAGCTCGAAACCGTGGTGCAGACCCTGGCCGCAAACAAGGTGACGCCCTTTGCCCTGGGCAACGAATTCCCCTGGGTGGGCGGCATGTTCGGCGGCCTGCTCATCCACCGTATCGGTGGCGAATCCCTCTATCAGACCATGGCCGCAGGTGAAACTCCCTGGCTCGACCCGACCTTCCTGCGCGCAGGCGAGCTGTTGCAACGCCTGCAAAGCCAGGGGGCCTTCCCAAAAAACATGAGCACCCTCTCCTACGAAGACGCCCTGTCCATGTTCAAAAAGGGCAAGGCAGCCATGCTGGTCATGGGCTCCTGGATCATCTCCCGTTTCGGGGAGGATAATCATGCCTTCCCCGAGCAGGTCGGCTTCTTCCCCTTCCCCGAGGTCGAAGGCGGCCTGGGCACCAGGGACGACTGGATGGGCCAGAGCGACTACAACCTCGCCATCAGCATCAACTGCCAGGACACGGACGGGGCCATCCGTTTCCTGAAGGCGTTCACCTCCCTGGAGTCGCAGCGTCAATTGGTCGAACACACCGGCACACTCCCCTCGGTGCGCCTCGACCTCGACACCCTCGACCTTCGCCCCCTGACCCGCCAGGTCATCTCCGAGACCACGATCATGAGTTCGCAGTTCCTGTTCTTCGACATCCTGCTTGGCCAGGAACTAGGAGGGACGTACAACGAGACCATCCGAACCATCCTCGAAGGCTCTACCCCGGAAACAGCCTTTGCCAAGCTCCAACAAACCGCCCAAGCGACACTCCCGGCCAAGCAATGAGCATTCGGAATAAGCTTCTCTTCCTCTTCTTTGCCGCCGTGCTCGTGCCCACGGTAGCTCTTGCCTCTTTCACCTACATCAAAAACCAGCAAATCCTGCGGGAATACCTGAGGCAACTGACGAGCCGGTCCCTTGAGGAGGCGGAGCGTGACATCCAGACCTCCCTTGAGGAGATCGAAAACGTCTCCGTTGCAATGCTCACCAACGCCCAAGTGCAACAGGCCCTGCGTAAGTACTCCGTTCCAAACTCGTCGGCCCCTGCGGCTGAAGAAATTCGCCGGATCGAAAAGCTCTTGGAACACGCCGTCGCCTTCCGGGACGACATCGAATCCGTTCAGCTGATTTCCCTCCGAGGCCCCCGATTCGTCTTCGACCTCGACCGATACAACAGCCCCTTCCTGCTCTCCCCGACGGACAAGCTTATCTCCGACACGGCCAAGGGCAGCCTGGTCTGGCGACTGGTCGACCCACGCAACAACACGATCGCCTGCATACGCACCGTCAATGACCTCATTCA
Source organism: Pseudomonadota bacterium (assembly GCA_018822065.1). Classification (GTDB taxonomy): domain Bacteria; phylum Desulfobacterota; class Desulfovibrionia; order Desulfovibrionales; family Desulfovibrionaceae; genus JAHJKV01. The sequence goes on along the minus strand of JAHJKV010000078.1, from coordinate 1,053 downwards.
CCAACGCCCCATCGGCTACCTGATCATCAACGTCTTCGTGGACCATCTTCTCAGTGTCATTAAGGACAATGCCCTGAACGACATCGGCGAACTGCTTGTGCTCGACGCCACCTCCAATTCCATCACACCCCCAACCCTTGCCCTCGACCTGCCCTATGGATCCCTGGAACAGGCCGGCGGGCTCATCTCCACCCTCAACAACGAAGAATATTACGTCATCCGGCGTCCCATCCCAGACACTGGCTGGAACGTAATCGGAGTGCTCCCCGCCGAGTCCTACCTGCAGGACCTGACCCAGCTCCGAAACTGGAATATCACCTCCACAGCCCTGATCTGCCTTGCCGGCGCGGCCATCGCGGCCTTGCTCTCTACCGGCCTTTCCCGACCCATCTCCCGGTTGACCGCCGCCATCACCCAGGCCGAACAGACCCAGATACTGGAACCCATTCACTGGTCCTCGGGCGGCGAATTCGGCACCTTTGTCTCGGCCTACAACCGGATGGTGATGACCCTGACCGGGGCGGAAGAGGAACTGCGCGCGGCCTACAACCAGATGGAAGCCCGGGTGCAGGAACGCACCTCGGAACTGAAAGAGGCGAACCTCGCCCTGCGGCAGGCCAAAGAGCAGGCAGAATCCGCCTCCCTGGCCAAGGGCGATTTCCTGGCGAGTATGAGCCATGAAATCCGCACCCCGCTCAACGGGGTTCTCGGCATGCTCCAACTGGCCAAGGAAACCAACCTCGACCAGGAACAGGCGGAAATCGTCCACACCGCCCTGGAATCCGGGCGCAGCCTGCTGACGATCATCAACGACATCCTCGATCTGGCCAAGATCGAATCCAGCTCACAGGTCAGCATCCAACGTCGGTTCAAGGTCAGGGATATCTTGGAACTCATCCAGAAATCCTTCCAGCTCCAGATCCAGGGAAAGGGGCTCGACTTCATTCTTTCCGTTGATGCCGACATGCCGGACGAATTCCTGGGCGACGATGGACGCATCCGACAGATTCTCTTCAAAAGCAAAATTTCCTGTTGAAGATGAATTTTCTATGA
>JAHJKV010000077.1 GCA_018822065.1 Pseudomonadota bacterium | reverse complement strand
GAGCAGGGTGCCGGCCTCGGCAGCGGCTGCCTGGACGACGAGTATCTGGCCGCCGGTTGCGAGCTGGTCTCTGCGGCCCAGGCCTGGGGTGCCCAGATGGTCATCAAGGTCAAGGAGCCCCTGGTTGAGGAGTTCAAATACCTGCGCGACGATCTGACCCTCTTTACCTACCTGCATCTGGCCGCAGCCAAGCCCCTGACCGATGCCCTCCTTGCGTCAGGCACCACAGCCATCGCCTATGAGACTGTCACGGACCGTCGCGGCACCCTGCCGCTTTTGACCCCCATGAGCGAGGTCGCCGGGCGCATGGCCACCCAGGTCGGTGCCCATCTGCTGGAAAAGGCCCAGGGCGGGCGCGGCGTGCTCCTCGGTGGCGTTCCGGGCGTACCCCCGGGGTTCGTCCTGGTCATCGGCGGCGGCGTGGTCGGCACCAATGCGGCCAAGATCGCCGTTGGAATGGGCGCACGGGTCATGGTCATGGACCTCTCCCACGACCGCCTGCAATATCTCGACGACATCTTCCAGGGTCGTATCATCACCATGAGCTCCAACGAACCCAACATCCGTGAGGCCGTGAAGCGGGCCGACCTGGTCATCGGCGCAGTCCTGGTGCCCGGAGCCAAGGCCCCCCGCCTGGTCACCCGCGACATGCTCCCCACCATGAAGGAAGGCGCGGTCATCTGCGACGTGGCCGTTGACCAGGGAGGTTGCGTGGAGACCATCAAGGTCACCACCCACGACGACCCGACCTACGTGGTGGACGGCGTGGTGCACTACGGCGTGGCCAATATGCCGGGTGCCGTGCCCCGCACTTCCACCTTTGCCCTGGTCAACCAGACCCTGCCCTATGCCATGCGCCTGGCCAACAAGGGCCTCGACGCCCTGCGCGATGACCCGGGTCTGGCCCTGGGCCTGAACACCTACCAGGGCAAGCTCACCTGTCCGGCCGTGGGTGCCGCCTTCGACATAGCCTCCCTCTCGCCGAGCGACGTCCTCTAGCTTTCGCCCCGCGTGCGAACGAGTTCACCACACGGCCTGCGGCAACTGCTGCGGGCCGTGTTTTCTTGCATGGGTTCGGCTCCTGGCGTAAAAGGCATGGATGCGCATGCTCTTGCCCCTCCTTGTCCTGGTCTTCCTCGCCACCATGGCCCGAGCCCAGGAACAGGTTCCAACCCCCGATCTGAGTGCTGCTCTGGCGGCTGAAGGATGGGAAGTGGTGGATGCCATGGAACCCCCCGATGGGCTCAAGTGGCGAATATGCCTGGACGAGTCCAGGTTGAATGCCCTGCGTTCCGGGTCAATCCGGCTGGAAGAGGTTTTCGGGCAACATGCCCAGCCTCTCGGTCCCGTCTTTGATGGCGACCCTGGCAACGACGAAGTCGCTCATGTCCAGGTCCATCCTGAGCCGTCCGGCGGCCGGGTCAGTCTGGTCGTGCTGACGGATAACCCGAACTCTGGGTTCGTCCATCCTCGGTTTCTGCGGCGTATGTATCTTGTCCGCAAGAGTCTCACTGCATCGGAATATGATCAGCTGTCCGGCTTTTGCATGCACAACAGATAAAAAAAGAGAGCGCACAGACGCTCTCTTTTTTGTTCATCAAAACAAAAGGTTCCCTATTTGTTCTTTCCCCTGCGTTCCCAGAGTTTCATCTCTTTCATCTTCTTGCGCCGTTCACGTTGCAGGCTTTTGCATACCAGGGGCGTCTTCTTGGCATATCCCCATTTCTCCCGATACTCGTCCGGGGTGAGGCCGAATTTCGCCAAATGACGTTTGGTGATGACCTTGAAGGCCTTCCCGGACTCAAGACAAATGATTGTTTTTTCGCGGATGGCCTTTTTGGGATCGGTCGCAGGCTCTTGTTCGATGGCCAGTTCTTCCCCGCCCATGATATTTTTGATGCCCGAAGACAGACGTTGGAGCATCGAGGTCATCTCTTCTTCGGTCATGTTTCTAACGCCAGCTTGAGCTCGAACGATTTCCAGCGCTTCTTTGAGGTAGTCTTCCATGTTTCCTCCAATGAGTGAATGTATAAAAGCAGTAGTAACAACTATAAATCATAAGGTGGCAGCAATGTCAAAGCAAATGAATACAAAAGGTGAACATAATACGGAAACGCAAGCGGAAGAGTTGAAATGCTTTCGTGGTTCATAGATGCATGCAGGGTACGGGACATATTGGTGCCACAATTTGTGGTGCTGTCCAAAAAGCCAGGGAAATAAAAAAACTCCGGTTGAACTGCCGGTGATGTCGTGCTAACATTTGATAATATACAGTATGTGTGCTGCGTCTCGGCGCATTTTCTGTCTAGGGAGCTGCTGCGCCCTCCCATTAAAAGCGTATGTGAATGTCGAGGATGTCCGGCAGACTGATGTGTCGCTGGTGCATGGGAGGGGAGAGATGCGAATACTTATCGTGGACGACGAAAAAATCATCCAGAAATTCCTGGCCGGGGTGCTCTCGCGGTATGGCACCTGCGACCAGGCATGGAATGGACAAGAGGCTGTGGAGCTGTATGAGCTCTCCCTTGCGGCGGGTACGCCCTACAATTTGATCATCATGGACATCATGATGCCGGTCATGAGCGGATTGGATGCTACCCGAATAATTACAACCATGCGCGATACAAGCGAAGTGCCAGGCGCGGAAAACACTCATGTGGTCATGCTCTCCTGTCTGGATGACCCCAAACATCTGACCGAGGCCCAATTTGATGCCGGTGCGGACGCCTATCTGACCAAACCCCTGGAAATCGAGCGGCTGGAAGAAGCGCTGGTAGGCCTGGGCCTGATCGAAGGTGGCTTCGAGGATGCGTAAGACCGAGGCCGAGCGCAGGGGACTGGCGGAGCTTCCCCGCGAGTTTCTCATCGTCGGGGAGGGTGGTGTCTATCTCCAGCCCTGCCGGCTGGACACGCTGCTCGGTTCCTGCGTGGCCGTGACCTTCCACTGTCCCGTCCGCAAGGCGGGCGGCATTTTTCATGCGCTGCTGCCCGTCAAGAGCAACTATTCCCGTCCTGGCTGCGTCGAAAGCGAGTACCGCTTCGTGGATTCAGCCATAAACAGTATTTGCAGCGATTTCCTGGCCATGGGCGTGCAGCCGCGCCGCTTGGAGGCCAAGGTTTTTGGCGGGTCCAATGCCTTGAGCGAACAGGAGGGCATCGGCCGGGCCAATGTCGAGGCCGCCTATGTCGCCCTGAAGTCCCACGGCATCCGCGTGCTCTTCACCTCAGCCGGAGGCAAACAGGGCCGCCGCATCATCTTCCTGCCCCACACCGGAGAGGTCTACATGAAACTCCTGGGCGTGAGCGAAGCCTGCCCCATCCAGGAACGTCGCTCAGGCCAGCGAAGCTAAGGGCCAATGCAGGCCCTGACCTGCCCTCCAGAACACTCGAAATCCCGTCCCTCTCCCGTTCTCTCTTGTCCCCTCGCCCCGGACCTGCTAATACTATTGGAATCCGGGGATTTCCCCGCTTTTGACCGATACAGACCCATGAGCAACTCAGCAATCCAGGATTGCAGCACCCGCTGACGGGTTTTGTTGGGAATAATTAACAGATCATGACGCCGAGGAGGCGAAGATGGAAAAGATAGTATTCAAAGATAGGGACACGCTGGAAGCAGGCCTGATCATCGAAGTCCGCCGCGGGATTCGTGTGCTTGGAACCGTCCGCAAAGGCGAGGACGATAAGTGGCGCTATTTCGACGGCCCCCAAAACCAGCAAACTCCGACCGGGCAGGAAGAAACTGACCTGAAAGTGCTGAAACACAAGCTGCTAAAGGCGTTCTAAACGGCGCGCCATCCTTGCCCTCACCCACATCCCGACCCTACCCGCCGATGGAATGCATGCGTGTGGCGCAGACAGAGCCGCCCTGGATGCGGTTTTTCATGCGCTCACGGAGCAGTTTGTAGCCTTCGGGTTTGGTGCGGATGGCGGCCTCGATGACCCGGCGGACGGCGTCCGGGCCGAGCTTCGGGTGGCGCAGGAGTGGGCGCAGGTTGTAGGTCTTGTCCGAGAAGAGGCAGGTGCGCAGGCGGCCGTCGCTGGTCAGGCGCAAGCGGTTGCATGTGGCGCAGAAATGACAGCTCAGCGGGGAGATGACCCCCAGGCGGCCCAGGCCGCCTTCGATCTCAAACATCCGTGCCGGTCCCCGGTTCGCCTCGGCCTCGCCAGTCTTGCCCAACTGATTTTCGCGTCCCACAGGGATGAGCCCGACCAGCTTGCCTGCCTCGGCGATGATCTCCTCCGCGCTCCAGACCGTAGTCTGGTCCCAGCCATTGGCCCCGCCAACGGGCATGAACTCGATGAAGCGCAGGTCGATGGGTAGTTGTCGGGCCAGGTTCACAAAGCCGGGCAGCTCCTCCTGATTCACCCCGCGCATGGCCACACAGTTGACCTTCACCTTGATTCCCGCAGCCAGACAGGCGTCGATGGCCCTCCGCACCTCGGCGTAGAGGTCGCAGCCGGTGATGCGCTGGTACTTGGCCCGGTCCAGAGTATCAAGGGAGATGTTTACCCGACCCAGGCCTGCACGGGCCAGGGTATCGATGTTTGGGGTCAGCAAGGTGGCGTTGGTGGTGATGCGCAGGTCCAGACCCGGGAAATCCGTCAGGGTGCGCACCACGAAATCTGTAAAGCCCTTGCGAACAAAGGGTTCACCGCCCGTGAGCCGGACCTTGGAAACTCCCAGGCTCCGGGCCAGGCTGATGAGCGAGGTGCATTCCTCGTAGCGCAGGATGTCCGGGTGGGGAATGAACTCCCTGGGGCCGCCAGCGCAGTAAGTGCAGGAGAGGTTGCAGCGATCCGTGACCGACAGCCGCATATAGCTGATGGCCCGGCCCAGGCCATCGGTCAGCTTCGGGCTGCTCACTACTGGGTCAGCCCCTCGGCCGCCTTCTCCACCGCCTCGATGAACCCTTGCCGTTTCGCCTTGAGCTTGGCAGCCAGCCCGTCATCGTGGAGGGCCAGAATCTGCGCTGCCAGCCAGGCCGCATTCCGCGCCCCGACCTTGTCCAGCGCCAGGGTGCCCACCGGGAAGCCCGGAGGCATCTGCACCGTGGCAAGGAGTGCATCCATCCCGCCCAAAGACGAGGCAGAGAGCGGCACGCCGAGCACCGGCCTGGTGGTCTTGGCCGCCACGGCCCCGGCCAGATGTGCGGCCAGCCCGGCGGCGCAGATGAAGACCTGACAGCCGTCCGCTTCAAGCTCCGCCACCAGTTTTTCGGTCCGCGCCGGAGTGCGGTGGGCCGAGGAGACGGTGAAGAGATAGCTGACGCCGAGATCCTTGAGGATATCGGCGCAGGGACGCATCTTCTCCTCGTCGGAAATGGAACCCATGAAGATGGCTACTTGCGGCATTGATTAAACTCCGTTCTTTCTATCGTATAGAGATAAAACAAAATCGATTCCTAGCCAAGTCTCTTGAGACCCTTGTCGCCGATGTCGCGGCGGTGGTAGCTCTGGTCGAAGTGAATGAGGTCGAGGGCTTTGTAGGCCTGGGTTTTGGCCTCGGCCAGGGTGTCGCCCAGGGCGGTGACGCAGAGGACTCGGCCGCCGGAGGTGACGGTCTTGTCGCCGTCTTTTTTCGTGCCTGCCTGGAAGACCATGACGTTGTCCAGTTGTCCAATTCTGTCCAGCCCTGAAATCTCCATTCCCCTGGGGTAAGACTTCGGATAACCCGCGGCAGCCATGACTACGCCGATGGCGGTCTTGGGACTGGAAATCACCTGGACAGTGTCCAGTCGGCCCTCGATGCAGGCGAACATGATCTCCAGCAGGTCGGATTCCAACCGCATCAAAAGCGGCTGGCACTCGGGGTCGCCGAAGCGCACGTTATATTCGAGCACCTGCGGGCCGGACTCGGTGAACATCAACCCGGCGTAGAGCACACCCTTGAAGGGCTGGCCCTTTTCGGCCATGTGCTTGAGGATGGGCCGGATGCACAGCTCGGCCATTTCCTCATATCGCTCCTTGGGCAGCACCGGTGCAGGGGAATACGCGCCCATGCCGCCGGTGTTCGGGCCGGTATCGCCCTCGCCCACGGGCTTGTGGTCCTGGGCCGAGGGGAGCAGGGCGTAGTTGGTGCCGTCGCAGAATGCCAGGAAGCTCGCTTCCTCGCCCTGGAGGGTTTCCTCGATGACCACACGCTCGCCTGCTGCGCCGAAGACGCGTTTGACCATCATGTCGTGGATGGCCTCCAGGGCCTCCTCGATGGTCGTGGCCACGATGACGCCCTTGCCAGCGGCCAGGCCGTCGGCCTTGACCACCAGGGGGGCGCCTTTTCTTTCAATAAATTCCTTGGCTTCGTCGTAACGCTCGAAGATGGCAAAGGGCGAGGTGGGGACCCCGGCGTCGCGCATGACGGTCTTGGAAAAGGCCTTGGAGCCTTCCAGGTTGGCGGCATAGGCGTTGGGGCCGAAGCAGGGGATGCCTTCGCTGGCCAGGGCATCGGACAGGCCGAGGACCAGGGGCAGTTCCGG
>JAHJKV010000076.1 GCA_018822065.1 Pseudomonadota bacterium | reverse complement strand
GAACGAAGCCTACTATCTGCCTGCCGAAGCCGACCTCATGGCCACCAAGCATTACCTTGACGCTCTGCAGCTGCAGGTCAAGGCCGCTCGCGCCATGGCTATCTTCGGTGCCAAAAACCCCCACACTCAGTTCACCGTCGTCGGTGGTTGCACCAACTATGATGCGCTGAGCAACGAGAAGATCGCGAAGTTCATCGAGCTCGAAAAAGAGACGATCGCCTTCGTTAAGAACTTCTACATCCCGGATCTGCTGGCTGTCGCCTCCTTCTACAAGGATTGGGCTGGCATCGGCGGCACCACGAACTTCCAGTCCTGTGGTGAATTCCCGACGGATGAATATGACCTGAACTCCCGCTTCCTGCCCCAGGGCGTGATCATGAATCGTGATCTCGCTAATCCCATGGACTTTGATCCCTCGAAGATCGAAGAGCATGTGAAGTACTCCTGGTACGAGTATGGCGGACCCAAGCACCCGTACAGCGGCGAAACCAAGCCGAAGTACACCAAGCTTGGCGACAAGGAGCACTACTCCTGGATGAAGGCTCCCCGCTATGAAGGTAAAGCCACCGAAGTCGGTCCCCTGGCCCAGTGCCTGGTTTCCTACGCTCGTGGTCACAAGCCCACCGTTGACGCCGTCAACTTCGTGCTTGGCTACCTGAATGTCGGCCCCGCGGCTCTGTTCTCCACCCTGGGCCGCACCGCTGGTCGCGGCATCGAGACTCTGGTCATCGCTGGCCAGGTTGAGGGCTGGGTTGCTGAACTGCAGGCCAACGTGGCCGGTGGCGACACCGAGCTGTACACTGAGTGGGAAATGCCTGATGAAGCACAGGGCGTTGGCTTCTGCCACGCTCCTCGCGGCACCCTGTCTCACTGGATCAGCATCAAGAACAAGAAGATCGACAACTTCCAGCTGGTCGTTCCGTCCACCTGGAACCTCGGTCCCCGCTGCGACGCGGGCATCATGGGTCCGGTCGAAGAAGCCCTCATGGGTACTCCGATCTTCGATCCCATGCGTCCGGTCGAAATCCTGCGCACGGTCCACTCGTATGACCCCTGCATCGCCTGCGGCGTCCACGTCATCGACTCCAAGACTGGCCAGACTCAGAAGTTCCGCATCCTGTAGAACTGACGAGATTGCACTTAAAGGGGCCCGGTTCGCCGGGCCCTTTTTTTTATGCCCGATCTTGTTTCCTGGCTGCTTTATGGGGGGCGGATGGGGTTGAGCCTGGGGCGTTCTTCTGGTAATGACTGCCGATGGCTGAAACCAAACGAATTCTTGTTCTTGGCGTGGGCAACGTGATCTACACCGACGAGGGCATCGGCGTCCGACTGGCCGAGACCCTGGAGCAGACCTACGAGTTCTCCGACAACGTCGAAGTGCTCGAGGGTGGCACGCTGGGCATCCGGCTCATGCACCCGATCATGCAGTGCGACTACCTCATCGTGGCTGACGCGGTCCTCGGCGATGGCCCCCCTGGGTCCATCTATCGCCTGACCGGTGAAGACTTGCGCAAGAGCCTGTCGTTCCGCAACTCCATGCACGACACCGACCTGGTTGATACCCTCATCTCCTGCGAGCTCTGCGGCTCTCGGCCAGATGCGGTGATCATCGGCATGGAGCCTGAGGACTACGACACCATGAGCGCGGACTTGAGCCCGGCTGCGGACGCGGCCATGCCCAAGATGATCCGGGAAGTGCTCCGGGAAGTCGAGGAGGCTGGCGGCAGCTATCAGGAACGTACAACTCCTTCAAAGGAAGTGATCTATGTGCCTCGCAGTACCAGCTGAGATTTTCAAGATCGAAAATGGCGTGGCCACCTGCAAGGTCGGTCAAGGCTCCACCACGGTCGAGGCCTCGCTTTTGATCATGGATGAAGAAGTCACCCTGGGCGATTACGTGATCATCCATGCCGGGTTCGCCATCCGCAAGCTCGACCCCCTGGAAGCGGCCCAGACCCTGCAAATCCTGCGCGATCTGGTCAATGCCGCCGACGAGATGGGCATCGACTTCGAGCACGTCTAGACAGTTCTGGACACCTGTCCAATCGGACCGGCCCCTATGTGGGGTCGGTTTTTTTTGGTCTATTGGTCGGTGAGTAGATGAGCGCGGGCAGAGTCGGGTTCAGGACTCGTTGCGGGCTCGTTTGCCGGGCAGGAAGGCTTGGCGCAGGAAGTGGATATTGAAGAAGTTGAACGGGTTGTCGATGACAGGGTCGGGCAGGAGGTGGTACCAGCGGTAGCCCAGGGCGTGGAAATGGGCGCGGGCCGCGGAAAGGTGGCCGGTTGTGCTGGCGGCGTGGAGCGCGGCATCGCGCTGGCAGCGGGAGGAGGAGACGAGATCGAAGAGCCGGGCCTGGAATCCGTATTTATCGAGCATGGCTGCGATGCGCCGGCAGTCCCGGTGGCGGGCAAAGGCATCGAGCCAGCAGATGGCAGCCAGGGCCGCCCAGCCCAGGGTGGGGAAGAGCAACACGTGTCCCTGGAGCAGGTGCCCATCCGCCCGGAAATTCGCCGCGAGGTGCCACAGGAGCACGGAGGTCACCAGGGAGCCCACCCCGGTGAGGTTCGGCCAGGGGGCGGCCAGGAAGAAGGTGACCATCGGTGTGATGAAAGGACGGATGCGCTGCATGGACCTCCCGCTTAGCGAAAAGTGGGGGGGATGTCGACCCATTGGTGGGCGTGAGCAAGGGCGGTGTTATTTCTGGCGCAGCTTGAGTTGCCAGCCTGGGCTGAAGCAGCGTTTGCGGGTCATGAGGACGGCTATGATGCTGGCGAGGCAGGTGGCGCCGACGATCATGAGCATGACCACTATCTGGTAGCGGACGGCCTGGGCCGGGTCCATGCCGCTTAATATCTGGCCGGTCATCATGCCGGGGATGAAGACCAAG
>JAHJKV010000075.1 GCA_018822065.1 Pseudomonadota bacterium | reverse complement strand
GTCATGCAGGTGGAGGGCGCACGCCGCATCCGGGTGAACAACGAAACCCAGATTCTCATCGTTCGCGGGCTGGTTCGCCAGCGTGACATCGCCGCAGACAATACCGTCAACTCCAGTTCCCTGGCCGAGGCCGACATCGAGGTCTACGGCGAGGGCGTGCTTGCCGACAAGCAGCGCCCCGGCTGGATGACCCGCATTCTCGACCACGTCTGGCCTTTCTAAGCTGACGAACAGGAGTTCATCATGAACGCGACCCCGTACACGATTATACGCACCCGCAGACCGGGCTGGACCCCGGGCGACAAGCTGGTCACCGCCGCCATTATCGCTGTGGTGTTCCTGGTCCTGTGTGTCCAGACCGCTGGCGCTGTCCGGCTCAAGGACATTGCCTCCATCTCCGGCGTGCGCACCAACGAACTGGTGGGCTACGGTCTGGTGGTCGGTCTGAATGGAACGGGCGACGGCACCAACACCTCCTTCACCATCACCAGCATGCGCAACATGCTCGACAAGATGGGCGTGGAAGTGTCCGAGACCAACTTGCGGCCCAAGAACGTGGCTGCAGTCATGGTTACGGCCAAGATGTCGGTCTCCGCTCGGGTCGGGTCTCAGGTTGACGTGACGGTTTCCTCCATCGGCGACGCCAAGAGCCTTTCTGGCGGCGTGCTGCTGGTCACCCCCCTAAAGGGTGTGGACGGCAGCATCTATGCCATCGGCCAGGGAGCCCTCACCGTGGGGGGATTCTCGGCATCAGGAGAGGCGGCCACCGCACAGAAGAACATTGCCACCGTGGGCCGCATTCCGGGCGGCGGTGTGGTGGAACGCGAGGTCCCCTTTACCTTCAACAGCCAGGACAACCTGACCATCAGTTTGAGCACCATGGATTTCGGCACCACCATGGGAGTGGTGGATTCGATCAACAAGAGCCTGGGCGGGACCTTTGCCAGCGCCGATGACATCTCCACCATCATCCTTGAAGTTCCCGATCGTTTTACGGGAAACATGGTGCCGCTCATGGCCTCTCTGGAAAACCTGTCCGTGAGTCCTGACTCCAGGGCCAAGGTCGTGGTGGACGAGAAGACCGGCACCATCGTGCTCGGCAGCGACGTGCGTCTTTCCAAGGTGGCCGTGGCCCACGGCAACTTGCAGATCGTCATCGCCGAGAGTCAGGAAGTCAGTCAGCCCGGTCCCTTTTCCGAAGGCCAGACTGTGACCACGCCGGTCACCGACATCCAGGTGCAGGAGCAGAACAACCAGCTCATGCTCATGGAGGGCGCCACGCTCCAGGAATTGGTTGACGGCCTAAACGCCATCGGGGCGACCCCGCGCGACCTGATCTCCATCATCCGCACCTTGCATGCGGCGGGCGCGCTCTACGCTGAAGTGGAGGTGATCTAGATGTCCGGCAGCGGTGTGCAGGCTCAGACGATGGACGCCCAGTTCAAGTCCGCTGAACTGACGCAGTTCAAGGTGCGCATGGACGGGCTCAAGGAGCGGTTGTCCAATGCACCTGGCGAAAAGGAAGAACTGCGCAAGGCCTGTCGCGACTTTGAGGCCGTGTTTATCGGCAAGCTCTGGGAGCAGATGCGCAAGACAGTGCCCCAGGAGGGCTACCTGCACTCCAAGCAGGAGGAAATGTACACATCCATGTTTGCCACGGACTTTTCCACCCAGTTGGCCGATGCAGGCGGCATTGGCCTGGCGGACATGATCTATGAGCAACTGGCCCAGAAGCTCAAGCAGGTCAGCGGCGAGACCCTGACTGCGGGCGCGCCGATCAAGCCCCTGGTTGAAAATGGCAAGCCTGAGATGAAGACATTGCAGGAAGCCTTTCCTGGTCCCAGCCCCCTGCGCGGCCCGGAGCCCATGCAGCCCGCAGAGATCGACCCCGAGAACTTTGCCCCCGAAGGCGAGGAAGAGGAAGAGGAGGATGTTCTTTCAATGCAGCCGTCTGTGGGGACACCGGAGGCCCCATCTGCCTTGGTTTCCCAGGTTTTGCCGGAGCAGCAACGGGACCCGGGCGGGATGACCCGTGACGAGGTTCTGGCCGAGTTGGACAACCTGGCGCGCGAACTCCGCACTGAGACCCTGACTGGCCGAAACGATCCCGGCAGTCGTTTCGACAGTGCACGCAAGGGGGCATTCCTGAATGGCGTCAACCCGCAACCGCGTGGCCGGGAAATTGCAAAGATATGAGCGGAGACATGGGGCAATTCGCCTGATGCACAGGGAAACAGGGTGATTTTGCAAAATATTTCGAGCTGTTAAATCAGCAAAGGGCCAGGCCATGATGCATCGAATTCAGGAAAACCTTTCCCGCCAACACAAGGGTATGCAACTCCTTCTCGTTCTGCTGGAGGAAGAATTTTCCCGACTCATGGACCGGAATGCCAAGGGCGTTACCCCCATTGAACTTTCCATTCAGGAACTCATGCGTCAGTTGGCCAATGAGCGTGTCTGCCTGAAGGCGATGGTCAAGGCGATCGATCCCATGGCAGAGCGGGTGCGGACGATTCTCCCCATCTTGGAGGAGGAGCGCCGGACGGCCATCGAGGAACTGCTGCAGCAGATCGATTCCGACGAGCAGCAGTGCGGCATGCAGGCCCACAAGAACCAGCAGCTGGCACTCGCCCTGTATGATCAGTCCACCAACCTCTTGAACTTCATGCACAAGCAGATTTCGCCTCCTGAGAACAAGGATGCCTATTCGGCCAAGGGGCGGTACGCGAAGGTTAATAATCGCCAGCCGGCGCTGGTGCGAGGGAGCTTCTGATGTTCGGCGCCAATTCCATCCTTGACGTGGGTCGTTGGGCGCTGTTTGCGGCCCAGGCCCAAATCAGTGTCACGGGCGAGAATATCGCCAACGTCAATACCGAGGGCTATTCACGCCGTTCGGTGCGACTCGAGGAAGGACTTTCCATCGACTTCAGCCCTGGCCAAGTGGGCACGGGTGTCCGCGCAGCGGAAGTGTACCGTCATTTTGATAAGTTCGTGGAGCAGGCTTACCTGGAGCAGCACTCCAAGGAAGCTCGCTACGAGGAACTCTATGATTCGCTTTCCACAGTGGAGACTCTGTTCAATGAGGCCAATGGGCTTGGAATTTCAGACAGTATATCCGAATTTTTCAACGCCTGGAATGACCTTGCCCAACGCCCCGAAGACTATGGTTCCCGCATGGCGCTCGTCTCGGCGACCAATACCCTGACCTCCACCCTGAACTCTGCCGACGACGACCTGGCCCTGATGCAGCAGCGGGTCGAACTGTACATGGAGGACGCCGTCACCGAGGCCAACCGGATCATTGTGAAGATTGCTGACTTGAACAAGCAGATCAACATTCACCAGAACGTGGGGATCAATAATCCCAACGCGCTGTTGGATGATCGCGCCCAACTCACCCGCGACCTTTCCGAGATCGTCGATGTGCAGGTCATCGACAACGGCGGCATCAACTACACGATCTTGCTCAAGTCCGGCCAGACCCTGGTGGACCGGGAAAATCATTTCGCCCTGGACTACAGTGGCTTCAACACCCAGGAGCATCTGACGCTGGGTTCCACCTTCGACGGCAACATCTATTATGAAGGAACGGACAACTACGAATACACCATCGACATCACCCAGGCCGGCGCGGTCTCCAATACGGGCACCACGGGCGTGGCCATGTTCCGGGTCAGCATGGACGGCGGCAATACCTGGATCAAGGACGACGATGGGTCGGTCAAGGAATTTTACGCTCGTGGTTACGATGCACGTGTTCAGGCCGGCGACATGCAAATCTATTTCGGCGCGGCGTCCAACTCCAATCTCGGCCCCAGCACCTCGCTTTCCGTGGGTGACGAATTCCGCATT
>JAHJKV010000074.1 GCA_018822065.1 Pseudomonadota bacterium | reverse complement strand
CCTGGATGTCCTCTCTTTCCTTGAAGGTCAGGGTCTTGTCGGACGTCATGCTCTGGGCTCTTTCCTCAACTAACTGACGTTTATACTCCCGGATGTACTCGACATATTTCGCAGCTTTTTTGGTGAGTTCTTCTAGATTGTTGAGCTCAACATCCATTTTTTTATGTAGCTCGTCAGATTTTTTCCAAACGCGCCAACCAATGAACAGACCGATTAAACCGACCACGGCAATGAGTAAGCTAACAATGATGGAAAAGCCCGTCAGTAAATTGCTCAACCCTGTCCGGGCGGTAGTCAGCGAGTCCTTTGCCTCCTCGACCCACTTGGCCGTGCGGTCGGTCTCGCGCTCAAGCTTTTCTGCCAGCCGCGTCTCCAGTTCGACCCGTTCTGCATCCTGTCTGGCGGTGAGTTCGCCCAGCTGCTTTTCCAGGTTGTCCAGGCGGTAGTCCTGGATGTCGACTGTTGCGGCCGGGGGCTTGGCGTTGGTGTCCTGCTGCGCCATGGCCGGGAGGGCCAGGAGCAGGAAAAGGAGGACGAGAAGGGCGGTGGTGAATTTACGCATCATGAGCGCTCTCATTGTCTACAAGTTTAAGGCGTTGACCAACGCCCCGGCCTGGGCGGGCAGGGCGCGAAGCAGAACTGTGCGGGCAGTCATAGGGCTAGGGGGTGAGACCTTTCCCGGAGGTGCCGGACATGAGCAGAGCGCCGGTGAGCAGCACGGTGGCGATCAGGGAGAGCACGGCCACGCCCTGCACAAGGGATACGTGCTGTTTGTTGGTGATCATGCTCAAGAGCCTGGGGATGGTGTACACCGAGATGATGAGTCCGATAAGTTGAATCATGATTGCTCCTTCATTCGAATTTTTCAAGTTTGGCTTTGCGATCTCTTCCCAAGGCGTTCTGTTCGGCCCTCTTGATCGGATTGTCCGCTTTGATTGGTATTAGAACGTCCTTGTTTTCCTCGTATGTAACTTCGATGTTTATTTGTTTTGTCGGTCGTGTGGTGCCGTGTTATTCGGCCCCTTCCAAGTGCCCAGTCTCAAGGTCGATGGGGATGCGAGAATCTGCTGCATCCAAGTCGAAATTTGTTGTCGCCCCTCTGCGTGCATAATAATCAACGGTTGCAGTGTCCTTCCATCGATCCAGAATTACGATAGCTCTCGCGTCTGCCAATGGTTGAACGTCATAACGGAAGAGCATCGAAAACCAAATCGAAAGGCAGAGAATCATCAGGAGCGTCGCGATCCACAGGCGAATGATCATGGCTATTCCTCCTCGTCCTCGTCCAAGCCGAGCATGTCTTGCATGGCGGGCGAAATGTTCTCGATCTGGTTGTCTCCGCCTGGGGTCTTGTTGTCGAAGTGGAGGCCGCATTCCTCGCAGTAGTTGTCCACCTCGCCGAAGACGCGGATCATTCGCCAGCCTGGCGGGACATGTCCTTTGCTTGCGTCGTGATCTACTTCTTTCTCGCATGCTCCGCAGATGAATGTTGTTTCGTTAGACATGGTTTGTTCACCTCCAGTTTTCGGCTACCTGTTAATCCCTACCAAAAAACTCTTCAATTATAGAATCTACTGTTCTCCCGGGCAGTTGAATGCCGGGCATGGGGAATTTTCCCAGCCCGGCTAGGTTCGGTCCTTTTGTGCGTCGAGGTCTTTGTCTTTGGGTGGTGCGCTGTAGGGGGTTTTGGGCTGCGGTTCGTGAATGAGCCCGTAGTCGGAGTCTTTGGGTTCGCGCAAGTTGTCCTGTTCGCCTGTCTGCTTCTCCTGCGTCTGGCTGTACAAGGCGTCGAGCACGCTTTTCAGGTGTCGGTTGATTAGCAGTTCGTTCATGCCCAGGTCGCGGTAGCGGCGCTCCATGTCCCAGATGCGCGCTGATATGGAGCCTTCGGGCACCCATACTCCGCCGGGGGTGACGTTTGGATCGCGGCCAGGGTCAGTTGAGGCTTGCGCCTTGATTGTTGGATAGCTTTGGCTTCCTTCTCCTTTTAGCCAAGCCTCGCTCACCTCAAACTTCGCAGCAAGCTTCCCAGGCCATTTCGGCGGCACGGTTCCGCGTTTTTCCGCGCCTGCGACGGAAGAGGGCTTAATGCCCAGCGCCCGAGAGAGGTCGCTCTTGGTTGTGATCCCCGGAAGTTGGCAGGCCCGGGCGAGAAAAACATCAAAATGAGAGGGCAAAACTAAAAACCTCTTGACGCTTTTTTTAGCTTAAGCTAAAAGAGGACTAAAGAAAAAGCTAAAATAAACTACAAACCACTAAAAACACAGAACAAACATGAACACATTTGAAGCTAAGCTAATCCTGGACTTAACGCAAGGACCGCGCCTGAACCGGCTGTTGGCTTTCGTTGCCTACCACGGCTTTGACCGCAAGGATCTGGCGGTTGCAGCAAACAGCACCGTCGATCAGCTATCCAAGATATTCCGGGGAAAGAACGCGCCAGAAGACAAGATCAATCTCCTGGTTCAGGCCGGGATTCCCCGTTGTCTGCTGCCCCAACCGAGTGGGCGCAAGAGCCGTGCTGTATCTGCGGAGGCCGCGTGATCGTGCTGCCGGTGCGTCCATTGCCGCACCCCAGCACGTTTTCTTTGACCAGACAAGATGAGCAAAGAGGAGAGTTCTCATGGTGACGAGCAAGGATCTGGCTGGAATGAGCTTTCTGGATGCACTCATGCTCTCCATCGAGCAGAGCGGGCTGGGGCGGCGGCAGGCCATCGAGGCCATGGGCTGGTCGCAGCACCACGGCAACCGCATCCTCTCCACGGACAACTACTGGATCGGCCCCCTGGACATCCCGGAGTTCTGCCGGGTGACGGGCAACACGCTGGCCATCGACTGGCAGTATGCCCAGGCCGAGCAGTTCATCGGCCCGGTGGAGTTCGACCCGGTGGACTGCCAGCAGTTCATCTTCAGCATGGGCGAACTTTTCCGCGACCTGGGCGACCTGGCCCGGCACGGTGAACGCGCCGCAGCGGACCGGGAAATCAAGCCCCATGAGGCCCGGCAGCTCATCACGGACCTGCGCACCCTGATCACCAACGCATCCCGCTTGATGAACGGTTTACGTGCAGTTACCGGCAAGCCTGAAGACAAAGAGCGATAACACAATCACTGCAGCCGGGTTGTATGGGCTGCGGAACGCCGGGAGGGGAGAGCATGACCCTGAGCGAGCACCTGAGAGAGGCGAGGAGCCATCTGGCCGAGGCGCGAAAGCTGGCCCGGAGCGGGTCGGCCGTGGCGGTTCGGATCGATCTTTCTGCCCTGTGGGCGGGCTGGGCCCAGGACGAGGAGGCGGCCTTCCGGAACCGGTTGCGCCGCAAGCTGGGCCAGGACCATGCGGGCCGGGGTTGCCCGGCAGGATGAGGAGGAAGCCATGCCTGTGAATGAGCAGGCCGCCTACCTTGCGGCCATGACCGAGTTTGCCGATGCCCTTGCCGCGCTGCTGGTTTTGTTCGTGGCGCTGATCCTGGTCGTCGGGTTCGTCGACAGGATGGGGCCGCGTCTTTTGAACCTGATCCGAAGGAGGCTTGGATGATCACGCCCAAGCAGGCCTGCGAAAACGCGCAGGCAATGCAGCATCTGGCCGAGGCCGTGCTCCCCTGGTTCAGCCGGGGAGAGGAGGTCGTGAGCATGGCCGAGCTGCAGAGCGAGTATGACGAACTGGCAGAGGAGGGCCTGTGGCTCTCCAGTCTGGCCTTTTTCTCCACCTGGCTCTCCAGGCTCGGCCTGCGGCGCGACAAGCGCAAGCGCAATGGCGCGTTTGCAAGCTGCCTGCTCCTGGATGAGCGGGTGCGGCGCTTCCTGGTGGCCCAGGGGCTGGTCGGGGGAGAAGCCGGGGAGCCGGGGAGCGCTGCCGGGCCGGAGGCGGCAGTCGGGGTGCTGCCCGGGCAGGGCAGGCCGGAGCCCGCTCTGCTTGCCCGGGGAACGGCCCATCCCATCCGGGTGGACGCGCCCCTGGTGCTGCATAACGTGGCCGAGGCCTACGAGGGCATGTTCGACCTCTTTGCAGGCCGGAGCATCCACGAGGTCGCGGAGTTCATGCGCGCCGGGCTCGACCGTCTGGCCGAATCCGGCCCGAACAAGACGGTCTGCCTGGAGCTGCTCTCCGGGGCCATGGCCCTGAATGGGGCGGCGTGATGATCGACAGCAAGCGGGACCAGAAGCTCAAGGACAGCATGGCCACCAAGATCCAGCCCGAGACCCGGCGTTTGGTGGCGGTGCTCTACGCGCCCGCGGACGAGCCGGTCGCGCGGTTGGAGGGCTGGGCCCGCCGGTACGAGGAGCTGCTCGCGGACTGGTGCGGCGCCCAACGCACCGGCCACGAGCTCATCGATCCGGCCGCGTAGCCCGAACCGTCGCCGGCAAAAAAGGGACTCGGGGCCGGGCCGAGTCTGGTACTCTGGGGCCGGACATTGCGGGAGCATGAACCATGGAAAAGCGCGTCGCCCACTGTCACCTGCTCGCGAAGCTGCTGGCCTCGGACATGATCATGACCGAGGAGGAGCGG
>JAHJKV010000073.1 GCA_018822065.1 Pseudomonadota bacterium | reverse complement strand
TGTCCGTTTTCAACCCCTTTGCGGCCTGGAAGAACGGCACCCTGGCCAGATTCGAGTTTTTGCTCGGCTCCGCTGCAGGCAACCGGATCTTCGTCCAGGCACCGAGGATCCAGTATTCGGACGTGAACTATGGCGACCGCGAAAAGCAGGTCACCCACGGGCTCTCCTTTGACCTCAAAATGGACCAGGGCGACGACGAACTCCGCCTGGTGTTCTTCTAGGGGGCGGGCATGAGCAAGACCAAGACCTATACGATCGGGGGGCAGGATTATGATCTGCTGCCCATGGTGCTCGGCGTTCTCTACGACCTGGTGCGCATCGGCGCGAACGTGCTCGGGAGCGCGGGTGGGGCCGCCCACTGGAACGAGGTTCTGGCGGCCATGGGGCCCAGGCGCGGGATGTTCCTGGCGGCCATGCTCACGCCCAAGGGCGTCCACCCCAAGGACCGGGACCTGGAGGCCATGGGCGAGGAGATCACCTGGGGGTGCTCGGGGACCTTGGCCGAGGAGATCGCCGGGGATTTTTTCGCCCAGGGGGACGCGGTTCGGGAGTTGGAGGGCATGACCGTGTCCCTGGTGCGGACCATGGGGGCGCTGGTGGTTCCGTCGGGTGGAGCGAGTTCCTCGAGCTCACCGAGCGGGCCGTCTGCCTCCTCACCGGAGGCGACATCCTCAAGCGAGACAGCATCCTCTGGGGCTTCACCTGGGAGGAGATCGGCAAATACTTCGAACACCGGCAAAGGGAAGTGATGTTCCAGAAGGTCGTGCTTTCGTTCATGGGCTACCGCGAGGAAGGCCAGAGGTCAGGCGATAGCCGCGCCCAGGGCGAGGGCGAGTATTGCCGCGGCGTTCATGTCGATGATTGCAGAACCACCTTTGGCGAAGCCCTGCATCTGGTCTGCGCCACCTGCCCGAACTAGGAGATCGACGTGTCCGGCGAAACCGAACTGCAGCTCATCTTCGAAGCCATCAACCGCACCGACAAGGTCTTCAACCAGATCCACACGGACTTGCGGCGGACGAACCGCGAGGTGCGCTCCTCGGCCAAGACCTGGACCGAAAGCGGGAAGCAGATCCAGGGCAGCCTGTCGCAGGTGGCGGGTCAGTTCGGCGCAGCAGGCGGACCGGCGGGCTCGCTGCTCGGAGTCCTGCAGCAGTTCGGGCCGGTGGCCGGGGTTGTGGCCGGGGTCGTGGTTGTTGTGACGGCTCTTGGAAAGGCCATCCACGAGGGCACCATGCATGCCGCCGAGTGGGAGCGGAAGATGGGCCGCACCGAGGCCCTGATCCGTTCCACCGGAGGGGCTGCCGGGCTCACCGCCTGGGAGCTGGAGGGCCTGGCCAAGAACCTCGACAAGGCCACCCTCAGCGATAAGACCGGGATTCTCGACGCCATCAATGCCCTGCAGACCTTCAAGGCCGTTTCCGGCGATGCCTTTGAGCGGGCCATCGGGCTCACGGTGGACCTGGCCGAGATCCTTGGCACCCAGCCCCGAAGCGCGGCCCTGCAGCTCGGCAAGGCCCTGGAGGATCCTGTCCGTCAGCTTTCGACCCTGCGTGAGTCCGGCATCAGTTTCAGCATGACCCAGGAGCGGATGATCAAGGGGCTGGCCGAGGCTGGCAACCTGATGGCTGCCCAGTCCGAGATCCTGACCATCATCGAGAACCAGCTGGGCGGCGCTGCCGCGGGTGCCGGAAGCGGCCTGCTCGGGAAGATGGACCGGCTTGGCTATGAGTGGCGCGAGTTTTTGGAGGGGCTGGAGCAGACCGACTTGTACACCCTGGTCATCGAGAAGCTGACCGAGGACGTCACGAACCTTCGCCACGCCATTTCCGGCATGACTCCGGAGGAGGAGCTGGAGGGCATTGCCAAGGGGATCGGCGAGCTGGAAGAGAAGATTCGGGCGGCTCAGACGACGTTGCAGGACTTCAGGGGTGAGGAGTCGGCCTACGCGAATGAAGTCCGGATGGAGATCGAGGAGCGAATCGCCGCTCATGAAAGGGAGATCGAGGCCCTCAACAAGAAGAAGGAGCAGATCAAGGTCTACCAGCGCGACGTGGAGGAGTTGCGGCGGCCGGAAAAGTATGCAGCCGAGCGGGCCGCAGCCGACCAGCGCGGGCAGGCCCTGCTGGAGGCCAAGCTCAAGGCCGAGACCGAGGCGCAGGAAAAAACCGACCAGGAGCGCACGAAGGCCAGGGAGAAGGCAGCGCAGGAGGCGGAGCGGCAGGGCAAGCAGGAGCTGCAGGAGGCGGAACGGCTGGAACGCGAACGCCAGGCCCTGGAGATCAAGCTCTCCGACCGCGTCGTCGAACGTGAGGATCCGTTCAAGGCCAAGGAGGCGCAGATCCGGCGCGAGGCCGAGCTGAACCGGGAGCGCTACAAGAACAACGCCGAGACTGTCCGGCTCATCAACCAGGACGAACTTCAGGCCCTGCAGGAACTGGCCGTGGAACGGGGCAAGGCCCGGGCCGAGGAGGCCGGGAAGCTGGCCGAGGCCAAGGAACTGGCCCTGCGGGAATCCCGCGATGCCTCGGCCGGGATGATCCGCGCCTTGCGGGACTATGGCGACGAAGCCACCAATGTCGGGGTCCAGGTGGAAGACGCCATGGGCAGCGCCATGTCCTCGGTGGAGGACAAGACCATCCAGGCTCTGCAGGGCGTCAAGGTCGCCTGGCAGGACATGCTTTCGGCCTTGGAGGCCGATGTATTTCGTATGGTGGTGCGCCAGAACATCACTGGCCCGGCAGCCTCGGCGCTCTCGGAGATCGCCTCCTCGCTCTTCCACGAGGGCGGCGAGGTCGGCCGCGGTGCGCCGGTGACCCGCACGGTCAAC
>JAHJKV010000072.1 GCA_018822065.1 Pseudomonadota bacterium | reverse complement strand
CTCATGCGCATCTCTTTTTCGTTTGAGTAGGAACCTGATATGATAGCCCAAGGCGCATCAGGTGTAAATCAGCCCCAGTCCAGGGCTGGTTTCGATATTTTTGGATCGCCCGAGCAGAGGGCCGGTCAGGAAAGATCGAGGTGGTCCCTGTCCGCAGGGGACGCTAGCGGCGCTTGAGGCGGGCCATGGCGTCGGCCAAGTGGGCCAGCCAGATGTTGGCCAGTTCGCTGTATTCGCCCGAGCCCTTGAGTTCGCCCCGGCAAGCGATGCCCAACTGGCCGAGCACGGTCTCCCAACTGTCCGCCTTGCTGCCCATGAGATCGAAGGCCGCGTGGTAGCCCGCGCCGAAGAGGAAGGGCATGAGTGCGGCCCGGGTTACGCCGGCCCTGGTCAGCCACTTGCTGATGGTTGCCACCGATGGCTCCCGGCCCGAGCCGCGTCCCATGACGCCCATGAAGACCAGGGGGTCGATGTCCTGAAGTTTGCGGTTCAGGGCAGGGTAGAACTCGTTGCCAGAATGGGCCGTTCCATGGCCTATGAAGACCACGGCCTCGTCCGGTTTCCGGTCCTCCGGCACAAGTTTCATGAGCGCTTCGGCCACCAGGACAAGATCCTCTTCGCAGGCCAGGAGTGGCTTGCCCACCTCGATGCGCTCAAACCGCTCGTCGCGGACCATGAGCCGGTTGGCCAGGGCCTCCATCTCGTGGAATTCCCGGCCTGGGATGATGTGCAGGGATTGCACGGCCACCCGACGGTATCCCTGGTCGTGCAGTTTGTTCAGGGCGGATTCCACATCGTCTGCGGTTTCGCCGCTCTGGCGCATGATGGTCAGGATGTGGGCCGAGGTGAAGGCCAGGGCGCAGGCCGCGTCGGGATATGCGGCGCGGACCCGGGCGGAGACGGTTTCCAGGGCGGCGCGGGATTCGGGCCGTCTGGACCCGTGTGCGGCAAGCAGAATGGCAGTGTTCATGTCAGGCAGACTGTTTTTCTTGAATGATGTCGCTCATGCCGCGCAGCAGCGCTTCGGTATCCACCACCAGGGCGTCGGATTCGCCCATCATGCCGTAGCCGAGCAGCGGCAGGTGGTAGATGTCTTCCACGGGCACGGTGAATTTGGTGATGACCACCTGCTGCTGGCGCAGGACTTCGCTTACCAGGATGGCGGCGCGGATATCGCCTACCCGGACCACCACGGTCTGGGCTAGGGTGATGTCGTCGAAATCCGCTTCGATGTCAAGGTGGTCGTTCAGGCGGATGAGGGTATGCAACCGTCCCCGGACGTCCACGGTCTCACGGCCATCGGGCAGTTGCACCAGGTCGGCTAGGGTGGGGATATAGATTTCGACCACGTCCTGGCTCGGGATGATGAACCGCTCCGAACCCAGACGGCAGATCAGGGCTTCGACGATGCCTTCGTTTGCCGAGCGGGAGAGCGGGATGGCAAGAGTGAACACCGAGCCCTTGCCCAGTTCGCTCTTGATGGTGATCTCGCCGTCGAGCTGGTTCTTGATCACGTTCAGCACGGCGTCCATGCCGACGCCCCGGCCCGAGATGTCCGTGACCGCTGCGGCGGTGGAAAAGCCGGATCGCATGATCAGCTGGTAGCTTTCCTGGTCTGAGAGTTCTTCCTCCGGCCCGATGATTCCCTTTTCCACAGCCTTGGCGCGGATTTTCGCCGGGTCGAGTCCCTTGCCATCGTCCTTGATGTGAATGTAGGCGGTCTCGCCCTTGCGTTCCGCAGTCAGGCTCACAAGGCCGATCGGGTCCTTGGTCGTGTCTGCGCGTTCCTCGGTCGTTTCCAGCCCGTGGTCCACGGCGTTTCGCAGCAGGTGGACCAGGGGTTCGTTCAGACATTCGACAATGGATTTGTCCAGGGCCAGGTCGTCGCCGGTGATCACGAAGTCCATCTTCTTGCTCACCTTTTGGGAGAGCGACTTGATCAGCCGGTGCATGGGCATGAAAATCTGCTTGAGGGGTACCAGTCGGATGGCATCCACCTCGCCCTGCAGGTTGGAAATGACGATGTCCAGTTCACGAAGGCTGGAGGAAACCTTGTTCATGTTGTTCGAGCCTGCCTGGGAGATGACGGCGTAGGTGACCATAAGCTTGCCCACGTGCTCAATGAGTCTATCTAGACGGACGGTGTCCACCCGGATGGAGTTGATGTTCTGGGCTTTGGCTTGCTGTGATGGGGTGGCGGCTTTGGCCTGCTCCGCCGGTTCGGGTTCGGGTTCAGGCTCGGTTTCTGGCAGGGGCACTGGCGCACTGACAACCTCGGTGGTCTCGGATTTTGGGGTCACTTTCGCAAGTTTGGAGGCCTGGAATTCCAGGCGTCCGGCCAGGACGTAGAACAACTGTTTGTAGGATTCGCACAGAGACAGGAGCGAGGAGACGATATCCGGGTTGATCGGGGTGATGCCGTCGGCGAGCATGTCCAGCAGGGCGATGATCTGGGCCGAGGGCATCTTGAGATGGGTCAGCCCCAGGGAGTCCAGCACCTGACCGGATACGGCCTTTCCCTGCTCCAGGTCCAAGATGTTCTGCTGGAGTTCTTCGATGGACTGGCGGATGGAATTGATCATGCGTCGATTCTCTCCGCAGGAGGGGGCGTAGCCAAGTAGCTCTCTCTGTCGGGGTATTCCAGGATCACCCTGTCAAACCCCCAGGAGAGAAAGACGCCACGGCAAGCGGGGCATAGTCCGGCAACGGAGAGATCCAGTCGTTCGGCGTGGGGCAGGACATCCTCCCAGGTTGAGGAACTGCAGGTAAGCATCTTGGAAAAATCGAGGAGGACCCGCGTGCCGTCGGGAAGGACGGCCAGGAGATTCAGGAGCAGGGTCCGATCGGCCTGGGTGTGAACGCGGGGACAGTCGCTGCTGATGACCACGACATCGCCCACGTTCTCGGAACTGAAGAAGATGCAGGTCGCGGCGGCAGCGACCTGGGCACTGGGTTTGGCGTCTTCAAGCAGTCTGAGGACAGTGGCGGTCTCTTCCGCTTCGGGGGCTCCCATGTCGCGGATCTGTTCAAGCACCTGGAAGACCATGTTCACAGCCCGGCCAGCCAGGGCAAGATGTTCTTCGGTGGTCGGTATGGAACCGGCCTGCATGGCCTTGAGGTAGTCCTCGACCTTGTGGGTGAATTTGGAGCCCTGTTCAAAACCGCTCATGAAACCCGTGACGCCCTTGATGGTATGCAAGGGTCTG
>JAHJKV010000071.1 GCA_018822065.1 Pseudomonadota bacterium | reverse complement strand
TTGAATTATGGAGTGAAGACATGGGGTTGGATAATATCTCCAGCTTCGTCTCGCAGGTGGACCAGCCACAGAAGCCGGAGAAAATCGGGAGACACCTTCCTGCGGCGATTTTGTACGCTACTGGATAGCCAAACACGAGAAGGGGGACGCTGAAGCGTCCCCCTTGAATAACCAGTCAGCCGTGAGGCAAGACTACATGTCGGCGCCGGAAGCGGCCTTCTGCATCTTGACTTCAACCTTTTCGGTCAGGCCGGCATAGTACTCGCGAAGGATCACGAGGACTTCTTCACGACCAAAGTGGTCGACGACTTCGGCGCCTTCGGAAAGGGCCTTGCGCAGCTTGGTGCCGGACAGGATGACGCGGTCTTCCTTGGTGTGCGGGCAGGTGCGCATGGAGGCCATGCCGTCGCACTTGTGGCAGTAGAAGGTCCAGTCGATCTTCATGGGCTTGCACAGCAGGCCTTTGCCGCCCTCGCAAGCGGGGATGCGGTCGAAGATGTCCTGGGCCTCAAACAGGCCGTAGAAGTCGCCGACGCCAGCGTGGTCGCGACCGATCAGCATGTTGTTGATGCCGTAGTTCTGACGGAAGGTGGCGTGGAGCAGGCCTTCACGAGGACCGGCGTAGCGCATGTCCAGGGGGTAACCGGCGTTGATGATGTTCGCGGGAACGAAGTAGCCTTCGATCAGGGTCTGGATGCACTTGATGCGGACATCTCCGGGGATGTCGCCGGCCTTCAGGTTGCCGATCAGGGAGTGGATGACAACGCCATCACACACTTCAACGGCGATCTTGGCCAGGTACTCGTGGGACCGGTGCATGGGGTTACGCAGCTGCAGAGCGGCAACGTTGGCCCAGCCGCGCTTGTCCATTTCGTCGCGGATCTGCTGCGGGGTCAGGTAGACACCGGGGAAACGAGCGGCGTAAGTGCCTTCGGAGAGGACCTTGACCGGGCCAGCCAGGTTGAACTTGCCCTGGGCCATGACCATCTGGACACCAGGATGATCTTCCATGGCAACCTTCCAGAACACGTCGTCAGCGGACTCTTCGCCTTCGCCCTTGTAAACTTTTTCGGCTTCCCACTTCTTGTCGGCTTCGGTCAGCTCGTACTTCTCTTCGATCTTCATGGTGGCGTAGATGACGCCGTCAGCGGCCTGCAGAGCGATTTCGTCGCCGACCTTGACGTTTTCATCGTTGGTGTCCAGGGTGATGGGCACGGGCCAGAAGGTGCCGTCGGCCATCAGGAACTTTTCGCAAACGCCTTTCCAGTCAGCCTTGGTCATGAAGCCTTTCAGCGGAGAAAATCCGCCGATACCCATCATGATGCAGTCGCCCTTGGTACGGTCGGAAATGGCGATTTTCTTCAGGCCTTCGGCCTTTTTCTGCTCAGCAGCGAGTGCAGCACCTTCGAGCAGGCAGCAAACGAGACCTTTGCCGCCATGGGGGGGAACGAGTTTCGACATGTTGTGTCCTCCAATTATAAGGATATATTTTTTTCCTCAGCCTAAGGAGTCGTGAAATGGCACCAACGCCGATCCCACGGGTTTTCCCAGTACAAAACGAATGCTTTTATGCCCAGATTGTGAATCTTGTGTCAAGCCCTAAATTTCTCATTGCCCAACAACAGTTTTTGAGGGTGAGGATAAAGGATATGTCCTAGTCTTACTCAAGATAAACTCTAGATAAATGTGGAATAAGTGCAATGAAAAAGTACAGAAAATCGATGCGTTGGGTAGATTGAGAACAATTTGTCCTTCTGGGAAAAAAAAGGTTGCAAAGAGCGCTTTGCATGCACTAAAAAAGATATCGCAATAAGTTTGAGGAAGATTGAAGATTTAAGGCCGGTCCAGAGTGAAAAACTCTAGGTTTTTCCATGAGTCCGGGCTTGTTCAAAAATTCACTTTCTCCTTGACACCTCAGGGCGGGCTTGTTAATTCCCCATTTCCTAGCCCCGTCTTGGGGCAACTTGTATTGATGGTAATGGATTTGTCGGTAACTGTATTTCAGTTTTTAACCTTATCTAGGAGGATATGCTATGCCGACCTTCGTCAACCCGGAGAAATGTGACGGCTGCAAGGGTGGCGAAAAGACCGCTTGCATGTACATCTGCCCGAACGACCTCATGATCCTGGACCCCAATGAAATGAAGGCCTACAACCAGGAACCTGAGGCGTGCTGGGAATGTTACAGCTGCGTCAAAATTTGCCCCCAGGGTGCGATTGAAGCTCGCCCTTACGGCGACTTCGCCCCTCTCGGCGGTACCTGCATCCCGATGCGTTCCGCTGAGGACATCATGTGGACTGTCAAGTTCCGGAACGGCTCTGTGAAGCGCTTCAAGTTCCCCATTCGTACCACGCCGGAAGGCTCCATCAAGCCTTACGACGGAAAGCCCGAGCCTGGCGACCTGGAAAACGAGCTGCTCTTCACCGAGACCGCGCTCGTAATTCCCAAGGAAGCCATGGGCCAGAAGTTCGATGTCTCCGAAGCTGATATCAAGCGCGTCTGGAAAGACGGCGAGACTGACTTCGGCATCTAGTTCGTTCTTCTCGTGCAGAAAGAACGAAAGAGAACTTGAACAACCGCTAAGTTTAGGAGGAAATTATGCCTCTGCTTCCTATGAAAGAAGCTTCCAAAGGTGTTGCTCTCGCCGAGCCTGAAGTTATTGAAATGCACGCCGACCTGCTGATGGTCGGTGGTGGCATGGGTAACTGTGGCGTGGCCTTCGAGGCCGTCCGCTGGGCTGACAAAGTCGGCGGCGACATCTCCATCATGTTGCTTGACAAGGCCGCCCTCGACCGCTCCGGCGCCGTCGCACAGGGCCTGTCCGCCATCAACACCTACCTCGGTGACAACGATGCTGACGACTACGTCCGCATGGTCCGCACCGACTTGATGGGCCTGGTTCGCGAAGACCTGATCTTCGACCTGGGCCGCCACGTTGATGATTCCGTCCATCTGTTTGAAGAGTGGGGCCTCCCCTGCTGGATCAAGAAAGACGGCAAGAACGTCGATGGCGCCAAAGCCAAAGCTCAGGGCCTGTCCCTGCGCAAGGGCGACGCTTGCGTCCGCTCCGGCCGCTGGCAGATGATGATCAACGGTGAGTCCTACAAGTGCATCGTGGCCGAGGCCGCGAAGAACGCTCTTGGCGAAGACCGTTACATGGAGCGCATCTTCATCGTTAAGATGCTGCTTGATGCCAATACCCCCAACCGCATTGCTGGTGCCGTCGGCTTCTCCACCCGTGAGAACAAAGTCTACGTCTTCACCTGCAACGCTGCTGTCGTCGCTTGCGGCGGCGCAGTCAACGTCTTCCGCCCCCGCTCCACCGGTGAGGGCATGGGTCGCGCTTGGTACCCGGTTTGGAACGCTGGTTCCACCTACACCATGGTCGCCCAGGTCGGCGGCGAGATGACGATGATGGAAAACCGCTTCGTCCCCGCTCGCTTCAAAGACGGTTACGGCCCGGTCGGCGCCTGGTTCCTGCTCTTCAAGGCCAAAGCCACCAACTACAAGGGTGAAGACTACTGCGAGACCAACCGTGCCATGCTGAAGCCTTACGAGGATCGCGGCTACGCCAAGGGTCACGTCATCCCCACCTGCCTGCGTAACCACATGATGCTTCGCGAAATGCGCGAAGGTCGTGGTCCGATCTACATGGACACCAAGACCGCCCTGCTCACCACCTTCGAGACCATGACTCCCGAAGAGCAGAAGCACCTTGAGTCCGAGGCTTGGGAAGACTTCCTGGACATGTGCGTTGGCCAGGCCAACCTCTGGGCCGCCACCAACTGCGCTCCTGAAGAGCGTGGCTCCGAGATCATGCCCACTGAGCCTTACCTGCTCGGTTCTCACTCCGGTTGCTGCGGTATCTGGGTTTCCGGTCCGGACGAACCTTGGGTTCCCGAAGAGTACAAAGTCCGCGCTGACAACGGCAAAGTCTACAACCGTATGACCACTGTTAACGGCCTCTGGACTTGCGCGGACGGCGTTGGCGCCTCCGGCCACAAGTTCTCCTCCGGTTCCCACGCTGAAGGCCGCATTTGTGGCAAGCAGATGGTCCGTTGGATCAACGACCACAAAGACTTCAAGCCCACCTTGAAGGAAAAAGCTGCTGATCTCGCCAAGGTGATCTACCAGCCTTACTACACCTACGAAGCGAACAAGGGCGGTTCCACCGACCCCGTCGTGAACCCCGCCTACATCACCCCCAAGAACTTCATGATGCGCCTCATTAAGTGCACCGATGAATACGGTGGTGGTGTTGCTACCCTGTACATGACCTCCAAAGCTCTGCTCAACACCGGCTTCTGGCTGATGAGCATGCTCGAAGAGGACTCTCAGAAGCTGGCTGCCCGCGACCTGCACGAACTCATGCGCTGCTGGGAGCAGTTCCACCGTCTGTGGACTGTGCGCCTGCACATGCAGCACATCGACTTCCGTGAAGAATCCCGTTACCCGGGCTTCTACTATCGCGGCGACTTCATGGGCCTGGATGACTCCAAGTGGAAGTGCTTCTGCAACTCGAAGTATGATCCCGCCACCGGCGAGACCACCATCTTCAAGAAGCCCTACTACCAGATCATCCCCACTGCCTAGTCGGGATTAATACAGGCGGCTGCGGACCTGGTCCGCAGCCGCCTTTTCTTAATGAGTTACGGTTCTGAAAGTGGTCTGAACCCGGTCTGGGACAGGCAGTCCTTGCCTGGGTTTTGGCCATTTTGTGGCTAGGCCATGCATAGAAATCTAGGGAGGAATGAGAATGTCGAACAACAGTATTCTCGTAATCGGCGGAGGATTCGCAGGAATCACCGCCGCCTTGGAGGCCGCTGAAGTCGGGTACGATGTCATCATCGTTGAGAAAAACCCGTACCTCGGCGGAAGAGTGGCACAGTTGAATAAGTACTTCCCGAAACTGTGCCCGCCCTCCTGTGGACTCGAGATCCAATTCCAGCGGATCAAAAACAATCCGAAAGTGAAGTTTCTGACCATGGCCGAGGTGACCAAGGTCTCCGGGTCTGTCGGCGACTTCAACGTGGATGTCACCATCAACCCGCGGCACGTCAACGAGAAGTGCACCTGCTGCGGCAAGTGCGTTGACGCTGCCACCACGACCGTGACCAGCGAATTCGACCTCGGTGTGGGTGAGCGCAAGACCGCCTATACCACGCATCTTTTCGCTTTCCCCCAGCGCTACGTCGTGGATGCTGAAAATGCCTCCACCGCCGAACTGGCCGCCATCAAGGCAGCCTGTCCGTACGACGCCGTGGTACTCGATGACGCGGCAAAGACCGTTTCCTACAACGTCGGTACCATCATCATGGCCACCGGCTGGAAGCCCTATCCCCTCGAGAACCTCGAGAACCTGGGCGCTGGTCGTCTTGCCAACGTCATCTCCAACATGCAGATGGAACGATTGGCTTCCCCGTCCGGCCCCACCGATGGCAAGATTGCGCGGCCCAGCGATGGTGTCGAGCCCAAACGGATCGCCTTCGTGCAGTGCGCCGGCTCCCGCGACCAGAACCATCTGAACTATTGTTCCTACATCTGCTGCATGGCTTCGCTCAAGCAGCTCAAGTACGTCCGCGAAAGCAACCCGAACGCCAAGGTCACTGTATACTACATCGACCTGCGTACTCCGGGCCGCTACGACAAGTTCAAGGCCCTCGCCATTGACGACGCGAACCTCTCCCTGGTCAAGGGCAAGGTTGCGGCGATCAAGGAAGACGCGGACAAGAACCCGGTCGTCACCGTCGAAAACGCGACCACTGGCATCAAGTCCGACGAGACCTTCGACTTGGTGGTGCTGGCTACCGGCATGCAGCCCAGCCTCGCTGGCGAGAAGCTCCCCATGGCCCTCGCCCAGGACGCTGATGGCTTCATCATCGGTGAAATGGCTGGCGTCGTTGCCGCCGGTTGCGCCAAGCTGCCTCTGGACGTCATGAAGACGGCCCAGACCGCCACTGGCGCCGCCCTGAAAGCCATCCAAAACGTGGTGGGGAGGTAAATCATGGCTGAGAAACTTGGTGTATATATCTGCGGCGGCTGCGGCATCGCCGACAGCATTGATACCGAGGCGCTGGCCGAGTTCACGAAGAACGGCAAGCACAGTTCCCTGTGCTCCCTGGTGAAGACCAACTCCGTTCTGTGCTCGCCTGATGCCAAGGCTGAAATCGAGGCTGATATCAAGGCCGAAGGGCTTGACGGCGTGGTCATCTGCGCCTGCTCCCCTCGTGCCAAATGGGACGTGTTCGCCTTTGGTGCCACCCAGGTCAATCGCGTGTCCCTGCGCGAACTTGGCGTCTGGTCCTTCCAGGATGACGCCAAATACGAAGACCTCCAGATGGTGCAGGCCAAAGACTACGTGAACATGGGCATCACCTACCTGAGCAAGAGCAAGGTTCCTGCTCCGGAAATCGAACCCTGCAATACGACCATCATGGTGCTGGGTGGTGGCTTCACCGGTCTGAACGCGGCACTGGATGCTGCCAAGGCTGGCCGGGATGTCGTGCTGGTGGAGAAAGAAGACGCGCTCGGCGGCAAGGCTGCCGGCATGTACAAGTTCTTCCCCATGTCCGACCCCTACACCGCTCTGGAAGCGAACCCCATTCCCGCGCTGATCGAGGCCGTGAACGCCAGTGCCAAGATTACGGTCAAGACCGGCGTTACCGTGTCCGAACTCAAGGGCGCGCCAGGTCACTACACCGCGGTTGTGGGCGGCGAAGAGCTGTCCATCGGCTCCGTGGTCCTGGCCACTGGCTGGGTGCCCGGCAAGGCCGAATACCTTGCCCCGCTCGGTTACGGCAAGTTCAAGAACGTGGTCACCACTAAAGAGCTCGAAGCGATGGCTGCGGGTGGCGGCATTAAGCGTCC
>JAHJKV010000070.1 GCA_018822065.1 Pseudomonadota bacterium | reverse complement strand
GCTGGGCCTCCTCGCAGATGGCCTGATGGTCCTGGTGCACATCGTCGCGGGAGTGGAAAAAGACCAAGTCAGGACGTACGTCCTTCCGGATGCGGATCATCTCGTCTAGAATCTCCTGGCGGTGCTCCTTGAAGGTCCGCACGGCCCAGTTGTGGACCTCGATATTCTCCGGCTTCACTCCAAGAATTCCGGTGGAACGCTGCATCTCAAACTTCTGGGCATCCGGGTCAAAGGGCGGATGCGTGGACTGCTCGGCGATGGTAAAGGTGACCCAGAAGACATCCCGGCCCTCTTCCAGAAAGCGTACCACGGACGCACCGCAGCCGAGTTCCCCATCTTCGGGATGGGGGGAAAGCACGAGAATCCTTTTCCAGTTCATATGTTGACGCATCCCTATGCTTCACCGCTTTGCGGCATTTCGTGGCACAACAGAGACATCACGCGGACATCTTTAAACTGTCCATCAATACGACTGGCCTGCCGCAGGATGCCTTCCTCGACAAAGCCCGCCCGGACATACGCCCGTTTTGCCCGCTCATTGTCGTAAAACACATGCAGGTAAATGCGATGCATCCCTAATTCGCCGAATCCGTAGGCACAAAGGAGCCGTACCGCTTCGGTACCGAGTCCTTGTCCAAGTTTCTCCCTCACTCCGATCCGAATGACCAATTCTGCCTGCCGATGTTTCAGATCAATGTTCCGAAGCTGACAGGTTCCTATAAGTTGATCATTTTCGATCTCACGAATGGAAAAAAGCTCGACATCCTTTCGCGCCTGCACTGATGCAAACCAATGCAGGTGATCTTCCCAGGATACCGGCTTGAAATCCGCATTGAACAGCACCAATTCCCGGTCATTGATCCACTCAAACAGTGTCGGCAGATCCGATTCCAGCACCGGAGCGAGCCTAAGGCGAGCTTTGGTATGCATCCTCGGCCTCATCATCCAGCCAGAAGCCTGCCGGTTTCCGCCCACCCCAGATTCATGACAGCATCTAGGACAGAAAGTCCAGGCATGAATGCCTGTGCTCTGTTTTGCGAGTAAGGGATTGCAACGTATTTCCTGAATGCAAGTTCGATTCCCGCCTTGGCAAATACGGCTTCTTCCTGGTACTCCATGGCTCCTCCGGTTCCCGAAAGATAGATGCCACCACCGACTTTTTTTACGATGTCGGCCAAGAGTTCTGAGGAACTGCCCTCAGGGTCCAGTTCGGATTGGAGCACAAAACGGCAAGTCAGCCCAAGCAGTTCGCTCAACCTTCTCACGTTGCTGATGTTATAAGCGGATATCAACCCCTCGTCCAGAAAGATCATTTCCCTTATGATATCAATGGACTCTCTAAAGCATGCAGTTTTACCATAGCTTTGTTCGAGGGATTGAATTTTTTTCTTGGCCCAGGGTTCATCCTTGATGCGTACATCACAGATGCGCTGCGGACCAAACTCGCGCACCACAGGACACCCCCACCACTTGGCCTCTCCGCAAATGTTCAACTTGACCCTGTTGGAATAGCTGGCCATGGAACTGCCGGATTTTGGATAGTCGACCTGATCCAGAAAAACGAACACATCAGCTTGGGCGATCTTGGTAAAATATCCCAGCCAGGGGAAAAAATTCGGTTGATGGATGGCTACAGTCAGGGACATGCCTCGGCTCCGGTTGAACGATTATCCAATACAGCACCCATCGACAACGCAGGGGCAACACACCCTACAGTTTTTCGATGCGCACGCCATAGACATCCCGCAGGAAATCCTTGAGCAACAGGGAGCCTTCATGGCGTTTGCCAGGCTCCCGGAAGAGATAGCGCGTTCTGCCATAGGCCTGGGCTGTGCCGGTGGGGCCGTAGGCGAAATTCTTCTTGTGCTTGCGATAGCGTTCGCGCAGCCAGAGCAGATGTCCCAGCAGGGGGACCCGGGACAGACCCTGCCGCTGCCGAGGGGGAATCGCCACCCTGCCGGGCTGATACACAGGGCCGGTCAGCCGCTCATGGGCGAAGACCCCGCCGGGATTGATCGTGGCAAGATATTCTCGGTAGAGATAACTGCCCACCTTGTGTTCCAGAGTGCAGCCTCGCCAGAACTCCATCACCTCCACATCCCACAACGGCATACGCCACTCATGCCCGAAAAACTCATACGTCCGGCCTTCGTTGATCACATGCTTGCACTGCCGCTCCTGCCACTCCCAATACTCGTAGGCTCCGGCCCGCTCTCTGTCCGTGCCCAGGGGCAGCGGGTCCAAAATCTCATCCATTCGCTGC
Organism: Pseudomonadota bacterium; assembly: GCA_018822065.1. GTDB lineage: Bacteria > Desulfobacterota > Desulfovibrionia > Desulfovibrionales > Desulfovibrionaceae > JAHJKV01. The sequence continues at coordinate 987 of JAHJKV010000070.1, read as the reverse complement.
CCCACCGCCTCGCGAACCCAGCCCCGACGCATGATGTCTTCCCACATGAGGTAATGCTTGTGCACGATCGCGGCTCGCACACTCGTGGGGTCCGGGTTGACCTCCGGATCAAAGACATACTTCAGGTGACTGCCAACGATGAAATCCCCGGACTGACCAGGCATAAACACGGCGTCAGGTTCGATCATCTCCTGACGCTGCATCAGTTCCAGGGCCGGATAGTCATTGAAGAAGGGCATGGACACGCCCGCAGTGCACATCTTCCAGAACGCACGAACCTTCTCGCTGCCGAGCATCTGCGCCATGTCCGCGGCCTCATATGGAACCATGTGCCAGTCATACCCCAACTGCTTGGCATATTCCCGTGCCCCCTCGGCATCGGGATTGCCGGGCCGGCCATAGGAAAAACAAAACACGCGCTCCTGTCCCATCCGCTTGAGGCAGGCCGCGATGAGCCGCGAGTCCAGCCCGGCGGAAAGGGGTACCACCAACTGACGGTCACCGATGGAAGCGACGCTGCGCTCCATGGCCGCCATGATGACCGCGTCGTGCTCGACGCAGAGTTGGTCTATGGAGTCATTGCGATCATACGTGGGTCGGTATTCAAAATAACGGGTCGAATGTGCGCCAGTGATGTCAAAACTCACCCGCTCTCCGGCTTGCAAGGCCCTGACATTCTGGAAGATAGTATGCTGTCCGCTGACAAAACCGGCAGTGGCGAATTCAGCCACCGAATCCAGGTCCAGAGTGGTGTCGTCCCCGACCACATGCCAGGGATCATCCGAGGCCAGCACTTCCCGTCCTTGCTTGCGATAAAGAATGGTCCGACTGCGGGTCTGGTCTGCTGTCAGATGCACGCTCCCGTTTACTGCCCAAGCCAGGGCGAAATTGCCGCGCAATGATCCAAGCACGACATCAGGAGTTTCTCCGCCCCGTAACCGCTGCAAAAGATGGGAAGAAAGCCCCTGTCCCGCCAGAATACCCACG
>JAHJKV010000069.1 GCA_018822065.1 Pseudomonadota bacterium | reverse complement strand
CTTTTCCTGCTCGATCCGGGTCTGGGCGGCCTGCTGCTCCTGCTCCGTCTTCTTGCGCCGCTCCATCAGGATTTCGTAAGCGGACTCGGGGTCGTATTCCTTTTCATAGTGGCCGTAGAGCACCGAGGCATGGACCAGCTGATCCAGCTCAAAGGGCTCCAGGGAACCCAGGCGGCTCCGGGGCGGCAGGATGAGCGCCCGCTGAACCATGCCCGGCACGCCCTTGCGCTCCAAAAACGACACCAGGGCCTCGCCCACGCCCACCTGGGTGATGGCCGTCTCGACGTCCAGGTCCGGGTTGACCCGAAAGGTCTGGGCCGCCACGCGCACCGCCTTCTGGTCCTGGGGGGTATAGGCCCGCAGGGCGTGCTGCACCCGGTTGCCGAGCTGGCCGAGCACGGCGGCAGGCAGGTCCGTGGGCAACTGGGTGATGAAATAGATGCCAACGCCCTTGGAACGGATCAGCCGAACCACCATCTCGATCTTCTCCACAAAGGCACGAGGGGCGTGGTCGAAAAGCAAATGGGCCTCGTCAAAGAAGAAGACCATGCGCGGCTTGTCCGGGTCGCCCGCCTCGGGCAGGTTCTCGAAGAGTTCGGAGAGCATCCACAAAAGCAGGGTGGAATAGATGCGCGGGGACTGGAAGAGCCGGTCCGCGGCAAGGATGTTGATCACCCCTTTGCCCTCCCGGGTCTGCATCATGTCGTCCAGGTTCAGGGCTGGTTCGCCGAAGAGCTCGTCCGCGCCCTGTTCCTCCAATTGGAGCAGGCCACGCTGGATGGCACCCACGCTGGCAGCGGAGATGTTGCCGTATTCCGCCCGGTATTGGGCCGCGTTCTCGGCCAGGTAGGCGAGCATGGAGCGCAGGTCGTTCAGGTCAAGTAGCAGGAGCCCCTCGTCATCGGCGATGCGAAAGGCCATGGTCAGGATGCCGCTCTGGGTCTCGTTCAGGTCCAGCAGGCGGGCCAGGAGGAGCGGGCCCAGTTCGGAGATGGTGGTGCGCAGGGGGTGGCCCTTGGTGCCGAATACATCCCAGAAGGTCACCGGGTAGGCCTGGTAAGTAAAATCGGTCAGCCCCAGGAGCTCTACCCGTTCGGTGACCTTGGCATGGTCACCGCCGGGCTGGGCCATGGTGCCAAGATCCCCTTTGACGTCAGCCATGAACACGGGCACGCCGATGTCGCTAAAATGCTCGGCCAGGACGCGCAGACTCACGGTCTTGCCCGTGCCCGTAGCCCCGGCGATGAGGCCGTGCCGGTTGGCCATGGAGGGCAGGATGCCGAGGGGGATATCGCCGGACTGGGCCAGATGCAACAGAGGCAGGGAATCACTCATGAAAAACCTCTCACAGGGTTGATAGCTCATGCAAGTCCATAGACTTTCCCACGAATCCTGCTGCGGATCAACTGGTTCGGCCCACGCTCACGCCCGTTTTCCTGGGTAGCGCAAGAAAGGCTGCCCTGCGGGGCAAACTACTCTAAAGCCCTATTCGCGTAAGCCAGAAATTCACTTTTTTTGATGCTGAATTCATTGTCAAAATAGACGGACGAAATCAAAAACTCGGCGGAAGAACGGTTGCTGGCGGTGGGGATATTGTAGAGCACGGCCAGGCGAAGCAGGGCCTTCACGTCCACGTCGTGGGGCTGGGGCTCCATGGGGTCCCAGAAAAAGAACAGGACATCGACCTTGCCGTCGGAGATCAAGGAGCCCATCTGCTGGTCCCCTCCCAGGGGGCCGGACTTCAGCCGGGTGACCAGCTGCCTGTCTGCTCCCCCGCCTGCCGCCGAAGTCCGATCCGCAAGCAGGTCCTCGACCAGCCGCCCGGTCGTCCCGGTGGCGATCAGATGATGCCTGCCCATCGCATTGCGATTGCAGTCGATGAAGTCCAAAAGTTCCTTCTTGCAATTGTCATGGGCCACCACAGCAATATTCTTCACTTTGTCCATACCAACTCCAGACTGTGCATCATCTTGCAATCAGTACGCTTCAGGTCAGCCGCAAGCAGTGGCTTTTGGGGGAAGCAAAAATGGCACCGAGACCAATCAAATTTCCGCGTGTTTAAAACCCACCCCAAAAATCAGATCCACCCACCGAATATCAAATGCGTATTCTTTTGTATATTGCACGAAGAACAATACGCTCCAGGCGTGTTTGACCGCCCAAGCACTTCCCGCAAGGCACCTGTCCAACCATTCGACATGCCTCTATGACATCGATGAGGCCCTCGGCTTGATCTTCAAGCGACAAAGGACCGTTTATCTCGTCAGTCTCCGGAACTTGATCCGGTGGGGCTGGTCCGCATCCGCGCCCAACCGTTTCTTGCGATCCTTTTCATAATCCGTGTAGTTGCCCTCGTTGAAGACCACCTGCGAGTCGCCCTCAAAGGCCAGGATGTGCGTGGCGATGCGGTCCAGGAACCAGCGGTCGTGGCTGATGACCAGGATGCAGCCCGCGAAGTTCTCCAGGGCATCTTCCAGGGCG
>JAHJKV010000068.1 GCA_018822065.1 Pseudomonadota bacterium | reverse complement strand
GTTCTTCTTCTCGCCCAGGAAATAGGCGTTGGTGAAGGGGCCCAGCTGTCCGGACTCAACAAGAGCCTTGACGGTGTCACGCACGGCGGCGAACTGTTCGGCGGTCTCATTACGATCGCCCAGGCTGTTGGACAGCTCGGCGGTCTTTTTGGGATCGGCCTGGATCGCGTTGGCAACGTTTACCCAGTCAAGGGCATGCAGGTGATAGAAATGCACGATGTGGTCGTGCAGGAACTGCGAGGCCATGACCAGGTTGCGCATGAGAGTGGCATTCTTGGGAATGACGACCTTCACGGCATTGTCCACGCAGCGGGTGGAAGCGAGAGCGTGCGTATACGTGCACACACCGCAAGAGCGCTGAGTGAAGTGCTGGGCATCGCGAGGATCGCGACCGCGCAGGATGATTTCAAGACCGCGGAACAGCTGTGAGCTGGAGCGGACATCGGCGACAACGCCATTTTCGACTTCCACTTCGATACGAAGGTGACCTTCGATTCGAGTCACCGGGTCAACAACAACGGGACCGTTGTAGCTGCTCGTGGGCGTGACCATGGGAGCGGCTTCAGGTTTCTTAGCACCCATATTTTTCCTCCTTAAATGGTAGGCTGATTAGGTCTCAACACAAACCGCGACTAAGCTTCTTCGTAGAAGGGGCTCAGTTCATCCCAGAAGTTGGGCTCGGAACAGCCGATGCAGGGGTGACCAGCTTCGACAGGCCAGTTGATCTGGTTGAACTTGATTGTCGGGCAGTTGTTGTACGTGTACGGGCCCTTGCAACCAAGCTTCATCAGGCAGTAGCCCTTCTTGGCAGCATCGTCACCGAAGCTCTCGGCAAACTTGTTGTCATCGAAGTACTTCAAGCGCGGGCAGTTGTCGTGCACGGACTCGCCGTAGAACTTGGTCGGACGGCCGATGTCGTCCAGGTCAATGGCCTGTCCCTGGAGGAACATAACCACGGTACCAAGCAGGTTGTACGGGTTCGGCGGGCAACCGGGGATGTTGATGGTCGTCGCACCAGTAGCTTCGGCAACGCCCTTGGCGGCCGTCGGGTTCGGTGCGGCGGCCTGGACACCACCGTAAGCGGAGCAGGTACCGTAAGCGATGTTTGCAGCAGCCTTGTTGCAGATCTCGGTGTTGAACTCGAGCATGGTGCGACCGGCGACTTTGCCATAGATGCCATTTTCAGCAGTAGGAATGCCACCCTCAGTGATGCAGACAAAGCTGCCCGCTTCGGCGGTGGCGTGGTGAAGGGCCTTTTCAGCCATTTCACCCGCTGCGGCCATGACCGTCTCGTGATAATCGAGAGAGATCACACCCAGAACCAGCTCGGCGAATGGGGGATTCATGCCGCGCAGGATCGATTCGGAACAACCGGTACATTCAGCATTGTGCAGCCAAACAACCGAGGGCTTCTTACCACTGGTGAGCGCTTCTGCGACTTTCGGTGCAAAGGCGGGGCCCATGCCCATGACCGCCGCGACCGTCCCGCAAAGCTTCATAAAATCACGGCGCGACACGCCAGCTTTAGCGAGCCGTTCCTCGACTTTGTCTCCACCATGACTCACGGAAACCTTCATAGAACACCTCCAAATGATGAAAGGGTCTCGTGTGACGTTGAGAACGTCGTTTATCCACTTTCCCGCCGGCCCTCACGACCGGCCGAGGTTCCCCCCTAGCCTATAACGAAATGGTGCGAGAACGCACCATTAAACGCCTTGAGAAAAACTGTGGTCCGTATCGTTCAAAGAGCCAAATCCGGTTGCAATTGTGCAGAGCACAGAGATTGCTTCTGAATTTGTTCTGTTGGTACTCCGCTTTTGAAATTTAATCAATAGGTGTCAGGGAAAAAAACCGGATTGGCAGACCGAAGTCCCCGAAGACCTCACTGCCCATAACTGCGCAAACACACTGTCTTTCCACCCGATTACCCGAGGGTTTGAGTTTTTTTTGCATCGACCTTCGTGAAAAAAAGAGCAATTTTACCTCAAGATGACAAGGGCAACTAAAAAGGCCGGGGATTGCCCGGCCAAAGAATTCCAATTCGTTTCCTTGGTCTAGGTCACGGTGCAACCGCGGCAGATTTCACACTGGGTGAAATTACCCGCGTAATACTCCCGGATGATCTGGGTGAACCGCTCTGAATTCCATATTTCCTCGATACTCTGTTCGCCCACATTGCCAAGCACCACGGTGCGCTTCCAATCGTGGCAGCACAGGATCATGTCGCCGTTGTAAAGCACATAGGCCTGCTTGAGAAAGAGGTCGCAGTCGCGCCTGAGCTTGGGTTGTTGCACCCCCAGATCCGAGAGGTCCTTGCCAGCGCGGTTATCGAGCTTATGGATCTTGAACTTCACGTCCCGATCGGCCCAGTACTTCTTGGCATATTCCAGTTCGTCCTCCACCAGTTGCGTCTTCAGGGTGGTGACCGAGAGCTTGGGCAGCTTCTTGCCCTTGCGTTCGCGGATCTCCAGGAAGGTATCTATGTTTTCGAGCACCCGGGGCAGCGAGAGATTCATGGACTTCTTGTATGTCTCCTCGGAATAGCCCTGCACGGAAATCCACAGGTGCCGGAGACCAGCGTCGATGAGCCGTTCGCTCACATCAGCGGTCAAGAGCGCACCGTTGGAATTGATCTTGGTCTTGGTGATCGGCTTCTTGACCTTGTTGATGTAAGCGATGCGCTCGGGCATCTTCGGGTCCAGGAGCGGCTCGTTCATCAGATAGGGAGAGATGCGCCCGATCCAGTGTTGGCCGCATTCGTCCGCGATCTTCTTGAACAAATCGTCGTCCATCTTGCCCTGGGGGTGGGTCTTGTGCACGTCCATGTAGCCGCAGAAGAGGCAACGCGCGTTGCAGCGGCTGTCGGTCATGATCTGGATGGCCCGGGGAAAACGGGGCCGGGGCAGCTTGCCGGTCTTGCGCCAGGTGATGAACTTCTTGATCAGCCCGTCGTTGTCGTCGGGCATGTAATATTCGGCCATTGATCCTCCGCGGGTTGCCCCTCTCGGGGCGCGGTTTGGTTTGCGATGGCAAGGTATAGAGGTATGGGGGGTGGTGTCAATGCACCGAGAACTTGCGCAGGTTCCCACCTGGCGTTATAGGACGACAAAGGAGCCGTGCCCATGAACATCCTCACCCTCTTCGGCAGCCCGCGAAAGAACGGCAACTCCCGTCTGCTCACCGAGGCCTTCCTTGCCAGGGCCGAGGCCCTCGGCGCCACGGTCGAGCGCGTCTTTCTCAACCAGCTCACCTACAAAGGGTGCCAGCACTGCGACGCCTGCAAGAACAAGCAGGAAGAGTGCATCCTGGACGACGACCTGGCCCCGGTGCTCGCCGCCGCCGCGGCCTGCGACGTGCTGGTCATGGCCACCCCGGTCTACTACGGCGAGGTCACGTCCCAGCTCAAGGGGTTCATCGACCGCACCTACTCCTATCTGGTGAAAGACTACGGCCCCAAGGAGATCAAGACCAAGCTCGCGCCCGGCAAGAAGCTGGTCATGGTCATTGCCCAGGGACACCCCAAGGAAAATCTTTTCGCCGACATCTATCCGCGCTATAGTTATTTCTTCAAGCGCCACCACCGGTTCGCCGCGAGTTGGTGCGTGCGCACCTGCGGCGTATACTACCTCGGCGACACCGAGGCGCACCCGGAGGGGCTGGAACTGGCAGCGCGCACAGCCGAGCAGGTCATGGGATACGAGCAAGGAGCCGACGAATGAGCATCACCGGCGACATGATCCAGAAATTCCCCAAGGGATTTCTGGTCAAGAGCTATCTGGCCCACAATGTCATCTTCAATGAAGGCACCGAGGGCAACGCAGCCTTTATCCTGATCGACGGCGAGGTGGAGATTTCCGCCGCGGTCGGCGACCGAAAAAAGGTGCTGGCCATGCTCCAGCCCGTGTCCATCTTCGGCGAGATGGCCCTGTTTCTCGACGACAAGATTCGCACAGCCACGGCCATCGCTACCGAGGACACCCAAGTGGTCGTAGTTTCCGCCGACGCCCTGGACGAATACATGAGCAAGGCCCCCCAGGTACTCTCCTCGATCATGAGCGTGCTCACCCACCGGCTCAAGGCCACCACCAAGAAGGCGCGGATGGTCCCCAATGTGCCCATGGGCATCGCCCGCATCCTGAACCTGTTCGTGCTCAACGGCCACAAAGAGGTCAAGTATGACGCCGTGATCCGCGAACTGGGCACCGTGTTTATCCAGCCCAAGGAACAGATCGAAAACTATATCGCGGGCCTGGCCAAATACGGCGTCCTCTCCATCGGCACCAAGGAAGGCGACATCGGCACCCGGGTGATCAAGTTCAAAAGCAATGACATCGTGATGGATATCATGCAGCTCAAGAAGGATATGTAGGGGCGGTTCACCCCAGGGCCACCAGTTCCACCCAACCCCAGGCCGAGACCGGCGACGCCACCCTTTGACATTGGCGGCGTCGCCAATCTGCGGTCAACTCAACTATTCTTTTTCCTT
>JAHJKV010000067.1 GCA_018822065.1 Pseudomonadota bacterium | reverse complement strand
TGTGCGAAGCCCTGACCGGGGGCGGCACCACCTTTGCCGATGGCCGCAAGGTCTGCACCTCCTGCCAGCAGTCCGCCGTGGTCGCCATGCCCAATGCCCAGGGCATGGCAGGCTTGGTCAACGCCTTCTTTGCCAAACGCGGCTATCCCCTGCAGGCGGACCTGCCCATCTCCCTGGTCCAACCCGGCGACCTGCCGAAAGACACGCGCGGCCAGCGCCAGCTCGGCCTGATCATCAAAAAGATACGCACACAGAATGGAAAAGAACACAGCCGGAGCGTGGAACGCATCAAGCTGCTCACCGGAATGCCCGCTGAAAAATTCTGCGAGGTATACGCCCACGAATATGGCCACGCCTGGATGCTCCACGCCGGCTACCCCAAATTGCCACTTCTGGCCGAAGAGGGGATTGCCCAAATCTTCTCCCACCTCTGGCTCAGCGAACGAGGCACCATCTTCAGCTCGGTCCTCAAATCCATGGTGGAGCGCAACACGGACGAAATCTACGGCACCGGCCTGCGCCAGGCCCTGACCGGGCTCAGGACCCTGGGCCTGACCGGCCTTTTGGCCTACGTAAAGACGAACCGACAGCTCCCCACCACCGACTGATAACAAGTAAAATCAGTAATATATCTGGATTTTGTGTTCCTTGCCCTGTTGTCCGTTCATGCCCAGCAGTTGGGCGCAGCCGTAGAGCAAAGGGCTCGCCTGCTGACAATGGTGCCCGCGCTGATACCCTGCCCTGAAATGACGCGGCATCTTGTCGATCCCTCGCGAAAGGGGTAGAACTTCTGCTGGACACGTGAAAAAACCCGTGCAGGGACACCTCATGCAAATCTCTTTTCTCAAACCGAACATCCGCCACAAAGTCGCCCTTGCCATGCTGCTCTTTTTCCTGGGCATCGGGGGCATGTCCTACCTGTCCTATTCCTATCTGCTGGAGATCGAAAAAAAGGTCACCCTGGTCGAGGTGGCCGACGACCTGACCAATATCGTCCTTGAGATACGGCGCACGGAAAAGAACCTCTTGCTCTTCGGGGAAGAGTCCAACCTGACGGCAAACCGGCAATACATCCAACAGGCCCTCGCCCTGCTGGAAAACATCGCCGAAACCCTGAATATGCCCTCGGTGGAACAGGAACTGGCTGACCTGCGCGACGAGATCCGCGCCTACGGCAACTCGATCAAGGAGATCACCTCGCGATCGAACATCCCGGAACGGGAGCGCCAGGCCCTGATCGAAAAACTGCGAGAATACGGCCAACGGCTCATGGGGAAATCCGCGGACATTTCGCGCTATGAACGAGCCGACATCCTGCGAATCAACCTGCGCCTGCGCGACAACCTGCTCTACTCGGTGATCGTCCTGCTGGCCATCGGACTTGGTGCTTTTCTCTTCGTGATATTTAAGATCATACTACCGCTCAAGCTCATCGAGCAGACCACGGCCAGCATTGCCAAGGGCAATTTCCAGCCCATGGAAGTACGCAATACCAACGATGAAATCCAGCGGGTCATGGAAGCGCTCAACCACATGGTAGCGGAACTGGACAAGCGACGCGACCAGCTGGTCCAGGCCCAGAAGCTCTCCTCCATCGGCACCCTGGCCTCGGGCATCGCCCACCAGCTCAACAACCCCCTGAACAACATCTCCACCTCCTGCCAGATTCTCATGGAAGAGCCGGATTGCAACCAGGATCTCACCACGCGCATGCTCGGCAACATCGACCAGGAAACCATCCGCGCCAGGGACATCGTCCGGGGACTGCTGGAGTTTGCCAGGCATCAGGAATTCTCACTGGAAGAGTTCTCCCTGCTCCAGGTGGTGGAACGCGCCGTGCGCCTGACCTCCAGCCAAGCTCCCCCCGGCATTTCCCTCAAGGTGGACATCCCGGATACGCTCCTCGTCAAGCTCGATTTCCAACGCATGCAGGAGGCGCTCATCAACCTGATTCTCAATGCCTTCCAGGCCATTGCCCCGGCCCAGGGAACAGTGACGCTCACCGGCTCCCTGAACTCTGCTGGCGAGTCCGCGCTGATCACCGTGCGCGATACCGGAACAGGCATCGCGGAACAGGATCTGGCCTGCATCTTCGATCCCTTCTTCACCACCAAGGAAGTCGGCACGGGAACGGGCCTGGGTCTTTTCGTGGTCTACGGCATCATCAAACAGCACCGTGGACGCATCTGGGCCGAGAGCTCCCAGGGCAAGGGCACGGCCATCCACATCGAACTCCCCTTGGACCAGGAGGACTAGCGTGCACGACCACCAGGGACCAAGCCGTATCCTTGTTGCCGAGGATGAAACCATCGCGAGGGAAAACCTCGCCCTGATCCTGGG
>JAHJKV010000066.1 GCA_018822065.1 Pseudomonadota bacterium | reverse complement strand
TGGACACCTGGTGGCAAACCGAAACCGGCGGACACATGCTCTCCGGCCTGCCCTATGCCACGCCTATGAAGCCCGGCGCCGCCTCCCGGCCCCTGCCCGGCATCGATGCGGCCATCGTGAACAAGGAAGGCGAAGAGGTCGGCCCCAACGAAGGCGGCTTCCTGGTCATACGCAAACCCTGGCCCGGCATGCTCCGGGGTGTCTGGAACAACCCTGACCGGTTCAAGGAAACCTATTTCGCCGGCTTCCCCGGAGCCTACGAATCCGGTGACGGCGCCCGGTGCGACGAGGACGGCTACTTCTGGATCATGGGCCGCGTGGACGACGTCATCAACGTCTCAGGCCACCGCCTGGGCACGGCTGAAATCGAGTCCGCCCTGGTGTCCCACCCGGATGTCTCCGAGGCCGCTGTCGTGGGCATGCCCCATGAAATCAAGGGACAAACCATCTACGCCTACGTCACGCTGAAGACAGGCATAGATGAATCCGACGCGCTCAAAAAAGCGCTCGTCATGCATGTGAGAAAGGAAATCGGGCCCCTGGCTTCTCCGGAGTTCCTGCAATTCTCTCCGGGATTGCCCAAGACCCGATCCGGCAAAATTATGCGCCGAATTCTGCGCAAGATCGTCGAAGGCGACACGTCCAACCTGGGAGACACCTCCACCCTGGCCGATCCGACCGTGGTGCAGGATCTCATCGACGGCAACGCCGACCTGCTGGGCAAATAGTCCCGGCGATCGCACAGGACTCAGCGCATACGGGGAACGGCCCCGCGGCCCGCTCACCGCGGGGCCTCACCCAAAACAACCAACTGAAGGGGGAAAAGATTATGGCTAGCGACGAGATGAAAAAGTATTGGAAAACGAACCTGGGGTACATGGTCGTTCTCCTGTCCATCTGGGCACTGGTCTCCTTCGTATTCGGGATCATACTGGTTGAACCTCTGAACACCATCTCTCTTGGTGGGTTCAAGCTCGGCTTCTGGTTCGCACAGCAAGGTTCCATCTTCACGTTCGTCGTGCTGATCTTCGTCTACTATTTCCTGATGAAGAAGCTCGACCGACGTTTCGATGTGCACGAGTAGCCTCAAGGCCTCACGAAATCTAGCTACACACAACGCTCAAGGAGACAGATAATGGGTATTCAAGGTTGGACTTACATCATGGTCGGACTGACGTTCGGCATCTATCTCACCATCGCCTGGATGGCTCGCGTGAAAGACGCGAAAGGTTTCTACGTTGCCGGTGGCGGCGTTTCCCCCCTGGCAAATGGACTGGCAACTGCCGCGGACTGGATGAGCGCCGCCTCCTTCCTGGGCATGGCTGGCATCATCGCCTTCCAGGGCTACTCCGGCTCCGTGTACCTCATGGGCTGGACCGGCGGCTACGTGCTCCTGGCGCTGCTGCTCGCCCCCTACCTGCGTAAATTCGGCAAGTTCACCGTCCCTGACTTCGTGGGCGACCGCTACTACTCCGACGCCGCACGCGTCGTGGCGCTCATCTGCGCCATCATCGTCTCCCTGACCTACGTGGCAGGACAGATGCGCGGCGTGGGCGTGGTCTTCTCCCGCTTCCTGGAAGTTCCCGTGGAAATTGGCGTGCTGATCGGCATGTTCATCGTGTTCTTCTACGCCGGACTCGGCGGCATGAAAGGCATCACCTACACCCAGGTGGCCCAGTACTGCGTCCTGATCTGCGCATTCCTGATCCCGGCCATCGCCATCTCCATGAAGATCACCGGCACTCCGATCCCCCAGATCGGCTTCGGCAGCGAAATCCTGAGCGGTCCCGACGCTGGTGTTTCCCTGCTGGCCAAACTGGATGAAATAGGAGTCGCACTTGGCTTCGGGGGGTACACATCGCCCTTTGCCAACCTGAACATGCTCAACGTGATCTGCATCACCATGGCGCTCATGGTCGGTACCGCCGGTCTGCCCCACGTGATCATCCGCTTCTACACGGTGCCCAGCGTACGCGCCGCCCGCCTCTCGGCTGGCTATGCCCTGCTGTTCATCGCCATCCTCTACACCACCGCTCCTGCTGTGGCAGCCTTTGCTCGCTACAACATGATCAATACCCTGGGTGCTGTTGACTACAACGCGGAAGAGAAAGTCGAAGTTCCCGGCTGGGTGAACAACTGGGCCCGAACCGGCCTCATCGCCTGGGTGGACAAAAACGACGACGGCAAGATCCAGTTCCTGGGTGCTGCTGCCGGTGGCGGCGAAGCCATCGAAGGCACGCCCACCACCGTCGAAGGCATGAACAAGTACAACCTGCCCAACATTAGCAACGCCTCCACGGACAACGCCAACGAATTGTATGTTGACCGCGACATCATGGTGCTCGCCAACCCGGAAATCGCAGGACTGCCCGCCTGGGTCATCGCCCTGGTGGCCGCTGGTGGCCTGGCCGCTGCGCTCTCCACGGCTTCCGGTCTGCTCCTGGTCATCGCGTCCTCCATCAGTCACGACCTCTACTACCGGATCATCAACCGTCAGGCCTCTGAAAAGCAGCGTCTGCTGGTGGGTCGGATCATGATCGGCGTGGCTGTCATCGCCGCCGGTTACTTCGGCATCAACCCTCCGGGCTTCGTGGCCCAGGTGGTGGCCCTCGCCTTCGGTCTGGCCTCCTCCTCCTTCTTCCCGATCATCCTGCTCGGCATCTTCTGGAAGAGGGCCAACCGTGAGGGCGCCATCGCTGGCATGTGTTGCGGCATGGGCTTCACCCTGCTGTACATCTTCACCTGCACCCCGGTGCTCGGCGGCACCATGGACCCCTGGTTCCTGGGCATCAAGACCACCGGCATCGGCACCATCGGCATGCTGATCAACTTCATCGTGACCGTCGTGGTCTCGTTGATGACCCCTGCCCCGCCGCAGGAAATCCAGGACATGGTCGAATCCGTGCGCATTCCGCGCGGAGCCGGCGCAGCCGTGGATCACTAGAAACAAGAAAAGGAGGACGGTCCCTTGCGGGGCCGTCCTCCTCCCTTTATACTGACGGCAGTTTTTGTTGCGGCGCACTTCGCGCCGATACCTGTTTAAGGAGATTCATACATGTCCTCCTCTCCCGAAACGCAACCAGCTGTCGTCGAATCCTTTCTGGTATCCACACTTCCCTTCTCCGACCTGGACTCCTCCATCCTGGCCGGACTTGCCCGTGAATGCCTGGTGGACTTCCTCCCCAAGAACTCCCGCATTTTGATCCAGGGTGTCACCGAGCCCGAAGACCTGCTCATCGTCCAAAAGGGCGGCGTCAAGCTCTGCATCGTAGGCGAAGACGGCGAAGAGACTCTCCTGGACTACCGGGGCGAGGGCGGTTTCGTGGGCGAACTGGCCCTGATCCAGAATGCCCCGGCGAGCATGGACGCCCACACCATCGAGGACACCTTCTTCATCCGCATGCCCCGGCTCGTCTTTAAGCACCTGCTCAAGACCCAGCCCCTGGTCACTGAATATTTCCTGCGCACCTTCTCCGAAAGTTACCTCTCCAAGGCTTTTTCCGAGATGGTCACCCGACGTGTCTCCCTACAATGTGACACCGGGCTCTACATGTTCAGCTCCGAAGTCGGGACCATGGTCACCCGCGCCCCGATCACCGTGGATTTTGGAGAGACCATCCAGCTCTCGGCCTGGAAGATGGCCAAAAACAACGTTGGCTCGCTCCTGATCCGCGAACCCTCCGGTTCCATAGCCGGTATC
>JAHJKV010000065.1 GCA_018822065.1 Pseudomonadota bacterium | reverse complement strand
GGAGTTCAAGGGGCTGCTCAAGACCCTGACCTGGAAAGCGCCGTCCTTCCCGGTCTTTTTCGATGCCACGGCCGCGACAGAGAAGGACCCGGCAAAGGTGGCCGAGATCATGGCCGGACAGATGACCTCCTCGGTCTTCTGGGTGCAGATCATGAACAATATGTATGCGGCGGGCGCGCGAACCTTCGTCGAGATCGGACCCAAGAACGTCCTTGCCAAGCTGACGGGCCAGAATTTGAAAGATCAGGACGGGGTTGAGACCCTGAATATCGGAACCCTGGAGCAGGCACACGCCCTGTAGCCGGAAAGGCGCAGCAATCTTACTTTATAGCCGGGACAAAAAGTGCTACCCCACCCGGACCGAATACGTCCATCAGGAGAGAGATATGAAAGGCAAGATCCATCTGCAAAAGCTGCTTGAGTCCGTGCTGGCCGAAAAGGGCTGGCAGTGGCCGGAAAAGACCACCATCGAGCCGCCCAAGGATCGCAAATTTGGTGACCTGGCCGCGAACGTGGCCATGATGCTGGCCGGTACTGCCAAGATGGCCCCGCGGCAGATCGCCGAGACCATCGCAGCGGCAGTGACCGCGATGAACGACCCGGCCATCGCAAAGATCGACATAGCCGGGCCTGGATTTCTTAATTTCTTTTTTACCGAGTCTTTCTGGCGTGAGGTGCTCGCGGAGGTGAACGCCCAGGGCGAGGCCTATGGTTCCTCCGAGCTGGGAAAGGGAACCCGCGTGCAGGTCGAATATGTCTCTGCCAACCCCACCGGCCCCCTGCACATCGGCCATGGTCGCGGCGCGGCTCTGGGCGACTCCCTGGCTCGTATCCTGGAGAAGACCGGCTACGAGGTGCAGTGCGAATATTACATCAATGATGCAGGACGCCAGATGCGCATTCTGGGCGACTCCATTCTCTATCGTCTGCGCCAGAGTCTGGACCGAAATCCGGTCGAGCCCGAAGACTACTACAAGGGCGACTATATCAAACATATCGGTGCCGTGGTCATCGCTCAGCATGAAAACATTCTGGAGTTGCCTGAAGAGGAAGCTGTCGAGATCTGCAAGAACATCGGCATGCAGGCCATCATGCACACCATTCGCGAGGATCTGGCCGCTTTTGGCGTGCGCCATGACGTCTGGTTTTCGGAGAAGAGTCTGGTGGAGGAGGGCAAGGTGGACGAGACCTTTGCCGACCTGCGCAAGACCGGGCTGGGCTTTGAGGAGGACGGGGCTTTCTGGTTCAAGTCCACCCAGTTTGGCGACGACAAGGACCGGGTGCTCAGAAAGTCCAACGGCGACACTACCTATTTTGCCTCGGACATCGCCTACCACGACAACAAATTCAAACGCGGTTTCGATCTGGTGGTGGACATCTGGGGCGCCGACCATCACGGCTATATCCCGCGCATGACTGCGGCTGTGGAGGCCCTGGGCCACCCCGGTCGGCTCAAGATGCTCCTGGTCAAGCTGGTGAACCTGCTGAAAGGCGGCGAACAGATCGCCATGAGCACCCGTGCCGGTCAGTTTGAGACCCTGAAGGACGTGGTCGACGAGGTCGGTCCTGATGCGGCGCGGTATATCTTTCTTTCGCGAAAGTCCGACTCAAACCTGGATTTCGACCTGGAACTGGTCAAGCAGAAGTCCATGGATAACCCGGTCTTCTACGTGCAGTACGCCCATGCCCGGGTCTGCTCCATGCTCAAGAAGGCCGAGGCCGAGGGGTTGGCTCCTGCGGCGATGACCGACAACCTTTCCGGTCTCGACACTGCCGAGGACATGGAGCTCCTGCAGCTGCTGGACCAGTTCCCGGACGCGGTGGACGGAGCGGCTTGCAACCTCGCCCCGCACATGATCAGCTATTACTTGCAGGACCTTGCGTCATCGCTGCACAAGTATTACACCATCCATCATGTGCTTTCGGCTGAGCCGGAGCGCTGCCGGGCAAGGCTGCTTTTGCTGGCCAGCGTGGCGCAGGTGGTTCGCGGCGGTCTGGCGCTCCTCGGTGTCAGCGCCCCGGATTCCATGTGATCGAAGGAGGGCCAATGGCCAACGACAACACGAGACGCAGGCAGGACGGGAGATCGTACAGCTTTACCATGTCCATGACCGATGTAGTCTGGACCGGTGTCGGCGTGGCCTTTGCCCTGACTGTGTTTTTCCTCTTTGGCGTGCTCGTGGGGCGCGGCTATGTGCCCACGGAGCCCATCGAGGAAGTGGCTGTTCGCGAGTCAACCCATGGACAGCTGGAAGAGGTCTCGACCGAGCCGACCTCGGAGGCCGTTGCCGAGCCGGAAACCGGCGTGCTCAAGGCCGAGGACCTTGCCTATCAGGACCAGTTGGCAGACCAGGACCAGAAACAGCCAGGAGCCGCTCCAGCCACAAAGACTGGACAGGCAGCCACCGAGGTTCAGGAGAGTCAGGAAGGTTTGGAGGGACAGCTTGAGGGCACTGGTGCATCAACCGAAGCGGACGCAGCCGGAGCAAGCGCGGGATACGACCCTAGCGCACTTCCCGCCCCGGAGCCCGGGGAAGGCGTTTTCAGCTATACCTACCAGGCTGCCGCATTCAAGGATGCTATCACTGCCGAGGTTCTGGTCGGCCAGCTCAAGGAGAAAAACCTGGATGCCCGAATGGTGGAAGGCAAGACCTCCAGTGCCACCTGGTATCGGGTGCAGATTCCGTTCATAGGCGCGCCGAGCCAGACCGTTCCCCTGCGTGATGCCATACAGGCGGTCACGGGTGAAAAACCGGTGATGGTAAGCAAGAAGGCCGTCGAATAGCGGAGTTTTTTCTGTTTTGACACGAAAAAGGGGTGCCCGGCGGCACCCCTTTTTTTATGCTGTGTCCGAACTGAAGCGGTAGTGTTTTCGCACGCTCCGGAGAATCTTCCAGGTACAGGAGAGTCCGGCCGGGAAGGTGACCAGGTCGCCAGCCCCGAAGGAGAGGGCGGGGGTGCCGTCGTCGGGGACAACCTCCACCTGACCTTCAAGCAGATAGCAGATCTCTTCGGAGTCATAGGTCCAAGGGAAGACGGCGGCCTCGTGCTCCCATATGGACCAGGAAAAGACACCCAGCCCTTCCAGCACGTCTTGGCCGGGATTGTTCACGATGATAATGCTCATACTACGGCCTCCCGCGGGGTGATACGCTTGGCTACATAGAGGAAGGGGGTGTCGGCCAGGGCCACGATGATCTTGAAGAGGTAGGTGGTCAGGACGATGTCCCAGAAGATGTCACTGGGAATGGCCGGGTCGCCCCAGAAGGCGACGGTACAAAAGATCAGGGTGTCGAGTAGTTGGCTGACCAGGGTGGAGGCGTTGTTTCGCAGCCACAGGTACTTGCCGCCCGTGCGCTCCTTTAGGAAGTGGAAAGCCCAGACGTCATGCATCTGGGAGATGAAGTAGGCGATCAGGCTGCCCAGGGCGATACGCGGGAAGAAACCGAAGATGGTGGCGAGGCTTTCCTGGGCAAAATCAGCCGTGCTCGGAGTGAAGCGCAGGGCGATTTGCATGTACCCCGTGGCCATGACCAGGGTGACAAAGCCGAGCAGGACAGCCTTGGTGGCCTCGGCCTTGCCATATTTCTCGCTCAATATGTCTGTTGAGAGAAAGACGCTGGCATAGAGCACGTTGCCGAGGGTGGTGGTATGGCCGAAGAGCTCAATGAGTTTGAGCACCTGGATGTTGCACAACAGCAGGTTGAAGACCACCAGTCCAAAGAGGCCGACCCGGCCAAAAAACCGGTAGATGACCATGACCATGACCAAGTCGAGCAGTAGAAATCCAAGCCAGAGCAGTTCGTTCATGATGGTATATCTCCCGGCCCCCAAGTGCCTGGATTTGGGCCGGGCGTCAAGGCTGAGGGATGGAAAAGCCCCCGTCAGTTCGACGGGGGCGGAAGTGGTATTGTGGGTAAAACAGGTTTTCGGTCAGGATATTCGCGTTGCTAGTGCTGCAGGGCCTCCAAGGCGTCGCGGGTGGAGGAGACCACCATGTTCCGGCCATTGGCTTTGGCCGTGTAGAGGGCTTGGTCCGCGCCGAGCAGCAGGTCACGTTCCTTGTTCAGGGAGCCTGCCTCGAGTGAACTGACGCCGATGGACGCGGTCACTGAGAATTGGTTGTCCGCTACGTTGAAGAGGACATCTGCTATACAGGCCCGGATGCGCTCGGCCAGATTCCAGGCATCATTTTCGGTGGTATGGGGCAGCAGCACGGCAAATTCCTCGCCGC
>JAHJKV010000064.1 GCA_018822065.1 Pseudomonadota bacterium | reverse complement strand
ATGGCCTGACCGAAGCGTATCGTGACACCATCTACGACAAGTCCCATCAGTTGGAAGAGTACGGGCTGGATAACCCCAACCAGGAAAAGCTCGCTCGGCTCATGACTCCGGTGGACGGTCCCCTGGGGGCGTTGATCCGGTACGTCTCGGACCGGGATTTTTATCCGGACGAGACCTGGGTGGAACTCCTTTTTGCCCGTTTCCCCTGGATCAACACCCTGTTCATTACCGACCCTGAAGGCTGGATGCTCGACCGCTATCCCAACGATCCTATCAAGCGGATCAGCGAACCCCTACAGTTTGAAGCGGTCTGGCGCGAGACCTTCATCCAGACTCGTGTGGACTACCCCGAGCTCGGCCCCGAGCTCTACCTTGGCACCCCCATGTTCAAGGATGCCGATTTCAAAGGGTTGATTGTGGTCAGCTTTGACCCGCGCACCCTATTCTCGTTCTGCCCCAATCCAGAGGAACTGATCATCATCCATCCCGGTGGCGGGGTCTGGAGCATGGACAAGAACGTTGACGCCGAGGCGCTCAAGCAGGTTCCCTGGGCTGAGCTTCTTCAAGATGAAGTGCAGGGCGAGGTCGAGGCTGGCGGCATAGAATACACTTGGCTAGCGCGGTA
The DNA here is from genome assembly GCA_018822065.1 of Pseudomonadota bacterium. GTDB lineage: Bacteria > Desulfobacterota > Desulfovibrionia > Desulfovibrionales > Desulfovibrionaceae > JAHJKV01. The sequence goes on along the minus strand of JAHJKV010000064.1, from coordinate 1,394 downwards.
TGTCGGCACTGAGCCCTATCTGTACGCTGTTCGTTCCATCGTAGAGCCCTAAAGAATCGTGGCCCTGAATCTTGGCCTCACCCTCTTTTGTGTGCTAGGTTTATTCCCGCACACATAAGTTTGATGTCTGCTCAAAGGGAGGTTTCGTGTCCCAACAAGTAACTGTCATTGAACATCTTCTCTATAGCCAGTCCCAGGTCAAGGCCACCGGGAAATTCACCATGCTCTTAAATGAGCTGATCCTTTCGGCGAAGATCATCACCCGGGAGGTCAACAAGGCCGGGCTGGTGGATGTTCTTGGTTTCACGGGCGACATCAACGTCCAGGGGGAAAAGGTCAAGAAACTGGATGAGTATGCCAACTCGATTCTCATCCATCGCCTCTCCCGTGCTGGCGTCCTTTGTGGCATGGCCAGCGAGGAGAATGCGGATATCATCCCCATCCCGCGCGGCTATCCCACCGGAGAATATTTTCTCATTTTCGACCCCCTGGACGGCTCCTCCAACATCGACGTCAACGTCAATATCGGGACCATCTTCTCCATCTTCCGTCGAAAAAGCCCCTCCAGTTCCGATCTCTTGCTGTCCGACGTGTTGCAGCGTGGCAGCGAGCAGGTGGCGGCAGGGTATATTATGTATGGTTCCTCGACCATGTTGGTGATGACCACAGGCGAGGGGGTGCATGGCTTCACCCTGGACCCCTCGGTTGGCGAATTCCTGCTCTCCCATCCGAATATCCAGATTCCGGAACAGGCCAGAATCTACTCGGTGAACGAGGGGAACTGGTCGTATTGGAATGACGCCACCCGCGAGGTCGTCGCGTATTTCAAAGGTACGGACAATGCCATCGGAAAGCCTTACAGCGCCCGCTACATTGGTTCCCTGGTGGCTGATTTTCACCGAGGCCTCATCTATGGAGGCATCTTCATGTACCCGGCGGACCACCGCGACCCGGCCAAGCCCACGGGCAAGCTCCGGCTGAGTTGCGAGGCGGCGCCCATGGCCATGATCGTAGAGCAGGCCGGGGGCATGGCCACGGATGGAGTCCAGCGCATCCTGGATATTGAGCCAAAGCAGTTGCATCAGCGCGTACCGCTGTTTATTGGATCGAAGAATGACGTCCTGAAGACCATTGAAGTTTTTGCCCGGCACGGCCTGACCGACAACGACCGGTCCGGCTATGGACTGGATGGCCGCTGTCTTGCGGGGACCGGCCTCAAGTGAGTCTCGTCCTGGGTATCGAGACCTCCTGCGATGAAACCGGAGTGGCCCTCGTCGAGGACGGTCGTCTGGTGGCCGAAAAACTGGCTACCCAGATCGATCTGCACGCTCTGTTTGGCGGCGTGGTCCCGGAACTGGCATCCCGTGAACATCTGCGCCTACTCCCGACCCTCT
>JAHJKV010000063.1 GCA_018822065.1 Pseudomonadota bacterium | reverse complement strand
ATGTCCAGGATCACCGAGTCGAGGAAGATGTCCGTCAGGGCCACGATGCCCATGACCGAGGCTGCCGGGCCGGAGAAGATGGACTGCACGGGCATGGAGCGCGAATAGGCCAGGGGCATGGTGCCGCCGTCCGCCTTGAGGATATTCACCCGGCAGGTGAGCCCGTGGTCCTTGAGAGAGTCTTCCACGGCAGAGGCGAACCGGCCAAAGAGCCTCCAGACTGCGCAGTTGAAATAGGCCGTGGCCACGCGCCGGGGGAAGTTCAATGCCCCGCCGAGCTGGTGGCCCAGGGTGACGAAGTCGGCCCGGTCGCAGGCCTCGCCCGTGTCGGGGTTCACCTTGCCGCAGAGCATGTGCCGCAGCTGGTTTTCATGCAGGGGGTTGCGCACCGAAAATTTGCCCACCAGGCCAAAGGTGTTGATGCCCCGGCTCTTGCAGGCGGCAACGGCCTCGCGTGCGGCCCCCTCGTCCAGCCGTTCGCTCTCAACGCCCCGGTGGTCCATGGTGCCGGGGATGACGTGGTAGTCGCGGCAGGTCCTATGGTCCATGGGGTCCATGCCCGGTCCGGGCACCAAAAGCATCCCGACCTCTTCTGTGCGGTTTTCCACGATGGCGTTGGTGGAGAGGGTGGTGGAGAGGTTGAGTTGGGTGACGCTGGCCGGGTCGATCTCTCGGAGCACGGCGGCCAGGGCCAGATTCACGCTTTTAAGCAGGTCCGCGTGATTGGTCTTGATCTTGGCCGAGGCGACGAGGGTGGCCCTGGTCCCGTTGACGGTCAGGGCCACGGCGTCCGTATGAGTGCCGCCAACGTCGATTCCAAGCAGCATGCAAAAACCTCCAGGTAGCCATGTTTTCTAGCATTGGCCCGACAGGCCGTCCAGCGGGTCCAGGTCGCCAGGCCCGCAACCTGCGTCCTCCGGCAGATGAAGGCTACTTCTCAATGGCATCCAGTTCGTGGGTGCGGTCGACCATCTTCGTTCCGGCAGTGGCCAGTGGCAGATTCAGAAAGAGATATGGCGTCCGATCGATCTTGACCACGATTTCCTGGGCCGAGAGGTCCAGAATGTGCCCGCCATGGGTGGCGCTCTGGTCGAGGTAGTGCATGTGGAAACCGGGCACATTGACCTTGCCGCCGAACTCGGGAGTGAAGAAGCCGACCACGGTGCCGGAGGTGTCCTTCATTTCGAACACGGACTGGTGCTTGGCCGCCTCGGCCAGGGGTGGATAGGGCTCGGTCTGGGCCGGAACCGAGCGGGTCTTCATGTACTGGAACAATCCGTCGATGCGGATGGCGTAAAAGAGGTTGAGCCCTGGCAGCTCCTTCTGGATGCGCAGTTGCAGGTCAGCGAAATCTTTTACGGAATTGAACGTCAGTTCCAGGTCCGACCCAAAGTTGGTGACCACGGCAAAGGGGGTGGTCCAGGTGGCGGGCACCGGGGTCACCTTGCCGGAAGCGTTGATCTGGTAAGCCTTGCCGTCAAAGGCGATCATCTCGCCGTCGAGTTTGTCAAAGGTGCCCAGGCCGAAGTCGCCGCTTGTGAGGAGCGAGCCAAAGGTGACGGTACCGTCATACTGGCCATTCAAAAGTGCCTGGATGGTGGAGACCTGGAACAGGGTATTCGTGGCCGCAGGTTCGGGGCCGAGCTCAGGCGCGGCGGATGAAGGCTGGACCGCAAGACAGGCCCCAGCAGCCAGGGCCAGCACCAGAAGCATGGCATAGGTGAGGGTACAGACGATTCGTTTCATTTGGGGCTCCTTCTGCATGGTTTCGAGACGAAAGGTCACGATAGGGCAAGACCCAGGCAGAGGCAAGGCCGCTTCAGGCCTTGAGGCAATTCTGGCAGACTCCGTCCAGCCGGACCTCCACGGTGTCCACTCTGCCAAGGGGCGAGGAGGTCAGGGAGGTAAGGGCCTCGGTGGATTCGGGCAGTGTAAGGCAGTGCATCCGACCGCAGCGGGTGCAGTGGAAATGGCCGTGGCCTTGCCCGGCGCAGTAGTGGAAGGCGCGGTCTGGGCCTGAGTGGCGTTCGATGATCCGGTGTTCCACGAGGAGCTCGAGGATGCGGTAGAGGGTGACCTTGTTCATGGCCGGACCCAGGGTGTCGAGTAGCTGCGCCGGGGTGAGGGCGGTCTGTGCTTCTAATACGGCGTCCAGAACCAGGGTCCGGTTCACGTTGGCCTCCAGCCCGGCGTGTTGCAACAAGGCCTTGCTGCGGGTCATCGCGACCTCCTTGCCAGCCGGACAAGGCGCCCCAGCCCGAGAAACAGGGCAAAGGTGCAGACAGCCACGGCGATGATGCTCGCCCCGGAGGTCAGGTCAAAGGCGTAGGAGAGCCAGAGCCCGCAAGTGCAGAAAATCATGGCCCAGAGGGAGGCCAGTCCCATCATCTGCCCCAGGCTCCGGGTGGTCCGTTCTGCAAGGTGGGGCGGGATGGTCAGTAGGGCCACGACCAGGATCAGGCCTACCACCTGCACGATCATGACCACGGCGGCGGCGATGAGGGTGGGCATCAGGAAGTGCAGCCAGGTCACGGGCACTCCCCTGGTGCGGGCAAACTCCCGGTCAAAGCTCATGACCATCAAATCTTTGTAGTAGAACAGGACGAACAGGAGGATGACCAGGTCGAGCCCGAGCATGACCCAGAGGGAGGAGTGAGGCACGGTGAGAATGGAGCCGAAGAGAAAGCTCATCAGGTCCACGTTGTAGCCGGGGGTGAGGTCCAGAAGCAGGATGCCCGTGGCCATGCCCGCAGCCCACATGACCCCGATGATGGTGTCGGTCCGCTCGGTGCGTTTCAGGGTGGCCGCGCCCATAAGCAGACTCGCGAAGGTGCTGAACCCCAGGGCGCTTGGCAGCACGGGCCAGCCCATGAAGAAGGCCAGCCCCACGCCTCCGTACGCCGCGTGAGCAATGCCTCCGGCCAGGAAAACCATCCGGTTGACCACCACCAGAGAGCCGATCACCCCGCAGGCCACGGATACCAAGAGTCCGGCCATGAGCGCGTTCTGCATGAAGGCATATCCCAGGATGTCAGTCATAGGGTCCCTTCTTTTCTGCCAAACTGGGCGGAAACGTTCTTCATGAAATCGTCCATGGCGCAGGAGTGCTCGTGGGCACCGTAGAGCAGCCGGAGCATGTCGTCGGAGAACTCGGGGCGCGGGTTGTGCAGGAGCGTCCGGTTCACGCAGGCCAGGGAGTTGATGCGCGAGCCCAAGATGGAGAGGTCGTGACTGACCACGACGATAGTCAGGTCCTGCTCCGAGGCGAGGTTGCACAGAAAGTCATAGAGGCAGAAGGACCCTTGGGGGTCCACGTTGGCCGTGGGTTCATCCAGGAGCAGCAGTTCGGCCTCGGTCACCAGGGCCCGGGCGATGAGCGCGCGTTGCATCTGCCCGCCCGAGAGTTTGCCGAAGCGTTGGTGTTCCCGGCCAAAGAGTCCCACTCTTTCCAAGGCAACCATGGCCCGGTCGAGTTCCCTGCGGTGGTGGCCGATCAGTCGCTGCGCCTTGCGGTTCACGCCCATGAGCACGCAGTCGAGCACCGTGATTGGGAAGCCGGGATGCACGGTGGTGTGCTGGGGCACGTAGCCGATGCGGTCCAGGT
>JAHJKV010000062.1 GCA_018822065.1 Pseudomonadota bacterium | reverse complement strand
GGTTTTGATGTACTCTACTGCTGAGAGTACTGGAGAACCAAAAAAGTTTCAAAGGGGACGCTAAATAAGACCGTTGTCGATGAACTTTTTCTTCATGTGCTGGTAGGCTTTGGGGGTGGCGACTCTTCCGCGGGAAGTTCGTTTCAGGAAGCCACACTGAATGAGGAAAGGCTCGTAGATGTCCTCGATAGTGCGGACTTCTTCAGAGCAGGCTACTGCCAGCGTTTTGACGCCCACGGGGCCGCCGGAGAACTGGTCGATGAGCACCGAGAGAATTTTCTTGTCCATCTGGTCCAGGCCTAGATGGTCCACGTCGAGCTTGTCCAGGGCGTGTTCGGCCAGCTCGCGGGAGATGGTGCACTGGTTGTCCACCACGGCGAAGTCGCGCACGCGCCTGAGCAGTCTGCCCGCGATGCGCGGGGTGCCCCGGGAGCGCAGGCCGATGGCCCTGGCCCCTTCCTCGTCGATGGACAGGTTGAGAATCTTGGCAGCCCGTTTCACGATCTCGGTCAGTTCTTCGGGCTTGTAGAAATCGAGGCGGAAGACGCAGCCGAAGCGGTCACGCAGGGGGGAGGTCAGCAGGCCGAGGCGGGTGGTAGCCCCGACCAGGGTGAAGGGCTCCAGGTCGATTTTCACTGTGCGCGCGCCCGGACCCTGGCCGATGATCAGGTCGATCTTGTAGTCTTCCATGGCCGGGTAGAGGATTTCCTCCACCGTGGCGGGCATGCGGTGGATTTCGTCCACAAAGAGGATGTCGTGTCGTCCCAGGTTGGTCAGGATGGCGGCCAGGTCGCCGCTGCGCTCCATGACTGGGCCGGAGGTGGAGACCATGTTCACGCCCAGTTCCGAGGCCATGATCTGGGCCAGGGTGGTCTTGCCCAAGCCGGGGTTGCCGTAGAACAGGGTGTGGTCCATGGCCCGCTCGCGGGTGCAGGCGGCCTCGATGAACACCGAAAGATTGGCGCGCAGCTCCTCCTGGCCGATGAACTCGGACAGTTTTCTGGGGCGGACGTCTTCATCAATGGTGCAATTGGACATGCGAATTCCCGATTCTCCTGGGGTACCGTGCTATTTGGATGAGGCGATCTGCTTCAAGGCCGTGCGCAGGGCACCGGCGGCGTCCAGGTCCGGCTCGCTTTCGAAGATGGCCTTGAGCCGGGGCCGAACCTCCCCTTCGGCATAGCCCAGGTTCTTGAGTCCCGCAAGGGCGTCGAGGTATTCGCGACCAGCCTTGCCCGAGGGAGCCTCAGCATTGGAGACGCCGGTTGCGGAGCCCAAGCCGTCCACCTTGTCCTTCAGGTGCCAGAGAATCTGCTTGGCGGACTTGGGGCCGATGCCAGGCACGGTGGACAGGGTGCGGTCGTCCTCGCGGAAGGCTATCTCGCGCAGGTGGTCCGGGGTGAAACTGGAGAGGATGGCCACGGCTTTTTTTGGGCCGAGCTTGTCGATGGAGATCAGGGTGCGGAAGACCTCGCGTTCGTCCAGGGAGAGGAAGCCGTAGAGGTCGATGGCCTTCTCGGCCACCACGGTGTGGATGAAGAGCTCCACCTTCTGGCCCTTGCCGGGCATCTGGCCGATGACCGAGGCCGGGCAGGTTACCTCGTAGCCCACGCCGCCGGGGGTGGCGATGATCACGGATTTTTCAGAAAAATCGAGAAGCGTTCCGGCAAGATAAGCTATCATAGGCCCGCCAGTCGGTTCATGCGTCGGTGGTTCAGGTGGCAGATGGCCACGGCCAGGGCGTCGGAGGCGTCCTCAGCCCAGTCCGGGTTTTTCACCCCAAGGATCTGGGCGACCATGAAGGCCACCTGGTCCTTGGGCGCTCGTCCCGTTCCCACCAGGGCGCTCTTGACCTTGGTAGGTTCGTATTCGCCGACGCTCAAACCCGCTACGGCACAGGCGGCCATGGCCGCACCTCGGGCCTGGCCGAGCTTGAGGGCGCTGCCGGGGTGCTTGGCCACAAAGACGTTTTCAATGGCCGCCTCGTCGGGCGCATGTTCCCGGATGAGGGCGGCCAGTTGTTCAAAGATCACCCCGAGGCGATGGGCCACGGGTTTGGTCACGGGCGTTTTGATGGTGCCTTGGGCGATGAGTGTTGCCTGGCCCGACATTTCCGAGACGATGCCCCAGCCCGTCACCCGACTTCCGGGGTCCAGGCCGAGCACCGTCACGCAAGCAGGCATGTGAGGGTTACTCCAGCCCCGCCAGAACCTCGTCGGAGAAGTCGGCGTTCATGTGCACCCGGGAGACGTCGTCGTTTTCTTCCAGCGTATCCACGAGCTTGAAGATTTTCTTGGCTGCGTCCAGGTCAACCTCGATAAGGTTCTGGGCAACGTAGGTCACTTCGGATTCTGTGGCTTCCATGCCCGCATCGGCAAAGGCTTGATGCACGGCCATGTAGTCGCTGGGATCGGTGGTCACGGTGATGATGCCGTCTTCGGTGGCGATGTCTTCGGCCCCGACTTCCAGGCCGATTTCCATGATGGCGTCTTCGGAGTATTTGGATTCCTCGAAGGTGATCTGGCCCTTTTTGTCGAACATCCAGGAGACCGCTCCGGCTTCGGCCATATTGCCGCCGCTCTTGCCCAGGGCATGGCGAACTTCGGCCACGACGCGGTTTTTGTTGTCGGTGGCGACTTCGATGAGCAGGGCCACTCCGCCGGGAGCGTAGCCCTCGTAGTTCACTTCCATGATATCGCCGCCGGCGATTTCGCCCGTGCCCTTCTTGATGGCGTTGTCGATCTTGTCCTTGGGTAGGTTTACGGCCTTGGCCTTCAGGATGGCCAGGCGGAGACCGGAGTTGTCTTCAGGATTGCCGCCGCCAGCCTTGGCGGCCAGGATGATGTCCTTGGCGGCCTTGGTGAAAAATTTTGCCTTCTTGGCGTCCTGGCGACCCTTTCTGTGCTGGATATTTGCCCACTTGCTATGTCCGGCCATCTCTTTAACTCCTCTCAGACTGCCCAAAAAGTACCATCTGCTGCGTTGCTGCTAAAAAAACAAACCCTCGCGTATGGGAATACGCGTCGGCCTTGTTATTTCTTGCGCCTTGCATCTGGCGCTTTTTGAGCAGTCTGCAGTGCTTTGGTTTTTTTGGTTCTCGTATGTTGATTTTAAAAGTTTGTTGCCATTGGGTGAAGCGGTTTTTACCTGTCTCCGGGGCGAAAGCCAAGCCCTACGATGAATATTTCCTTTGACTCGGACCGCGAACTCTTGGGTTTGAAGGTCTTGACCGTCTCGAAGTGCTTCCGG
>JAHJKV010000061.1 GCA_018822065.1 Pseudomonadota bacterium | reverse complement strand
TTGCTTTTGAAGTGTCACAAGGCAAGCCACACCACGCCGGGAATGGGCTATGAGAAATTTGCCGGCGCCCTTGTAAGGGGCGGCGATTTGAGCGGTGCAAAAGTTTTTTGTGATGGATTTGTTCTTCGTGCTGAAAAAAACAGTTGTGACAGGGAACTGATCGATGCCGCCCTTGATACGCGGCAGTTCACTGAACTCGTGAAGTTGATGGGCGTGGACCCGGAGGGACGCTGGGAGGCCCTTCATAATGTCGCTGGCGCCTTGACGAGAACGGGCGACTTGCTTGGGGGCGCCCGTGCCCTAAGGGAAGCCGACTCAATAGACTCTTCCAAAGAAAAAGGCATCTCCTGGGTGGTTAGTTCCTTTGTACCTGGAAAGCGCTACACCGAAGCGCAAGCGCTTCTCATTCAAGCCGGCTACTTGCACGACGAAGCCAGATTGGTGGTGATGACCCATCTGGTCTCACAGGAACTTTTCGAAGACGCGGCGGTAGTATACGGCAAGCCCAAGCTAGAATCGTACAGTGTTGTAGGAGCCTTAGTCCTCAAAAGAGCATACGGTTTCCAGAGCACTTCGATATTGACAATAGCGAGTGCTCTCGAACGTTCAACGGATGAAGGGTTGGGCCTTGCTGAGCGAAACAGAATTCTTGAGCAATCGAAGCGGGACGCCGAAGATGAGCTGCGCCTTGCAGGCAAATGGTTCAACTTTGCCATCGGACTCTTCACGTTGTCCGGTCTTCCGGACTTGGCGGCCGAAGCACGTACTTTGTGTGTGAAAATAGCCAAGGGCGAAAATATCTGTGATGGCACCCTGCCAAGTGTAATAAAGTTCCCTGCAGTCGTACCGGTTCAAAACGAAATGGTAGCCATTCCCGCCGGCACCTTCCAGATGGGGGCGATGGACATGACAATTGACGAACAACCTGTGCATGATGTGAGTGTGAATGAATTCAAGATGGACAAGACCGAGGTGACGGTTGCAGCTTATGAAGCGTGCGTCAAAGCCGGAAAATGCAAGCCGACCGTTACCGGATACAAGTGCAATTCAGGGATGGAGAGCCGACAGAATCATCCCATCAATTGTGTGGACTGGAACCAGGCGCGGGATTACTGCGCGTGGGCAGGAAAGCGACTGCCGTCAGAAGAGGAATGGGAGTACGCGGCACGTGGCTCGGATGGTAGAACATACCCTTGGGGAAATACAATAGCAGATAATCTTCGGACCGATCCCCATCTGAAAGATCAAGCCTGCTGGCATGGCAACAGCAGGTTCTCCCCGGACTCCACCTGCGCAGTCGGCACCTATCCTAATGGAGCGAGCCCTTTTGGGCTGCTGGACATGGCAGGAAACGTGTGGGAGTGGACCAGCGGCGTCAAGTGTAAGTATCTCAGCAGCGATTGTCCCCACGCCTCCCATGTCTTTCGCGGAGGGGGATTCACGTCACAAACTCCGCGCAATCTCGCCGCCGCAAATCGAGATGTCCGCGGAAGCTACAACATGCCACAGTCAATCGGATTTCGATGTGTGATGTAAGATGATGATTATAATCAAGCGCCTCTCTGGATGACATGACCCCGGACGAGAAGTACTATGAAAACCGAATTGAAAACGAGGCTGCTTGAGGCCTTTCACCATATTAACGGCTATGCAGCGAAGAGTCGATTTCTTTGGAGATGACCTGGATATGTGACAGAATTGAATGAACTGTAGCCGCGTCCAGTACCTGCCCGCCGTCACTGGGACCCAGCATGGCATCGATCATGCAGCGATATCTGCGTCCGAGGCTGGCGAGGTTGCCTCCTTCCCCCAGGCGAGGTTGGTTGGCCATCGACGCCAGTCGAGCCGACTGGGTCAGCAGGATCAAACTAGATTCTTTGGTTTTTATATCCTCCATAAGATCCACCGCATTCCTGGTGATCTGGATTTGTTGGGACTGAAGTTGCTTTACTTCTTCTTGAGAGATATTCCCGGAAACGGTTTCTGGAAGAGTTTCCCGCGCACCTGACTTAGAAGGGGATAATGCATTCGCCACCTGAAGAAGCAACTCTGATCGACGCATGTCAGTGCGAACTGGAATCATTGCAGGGAAATTCAGTAATGTTCCGTCGGGTCTGGCGTAGATGCTTTGGACTAATCGTTTCAGATGAGGTGGGAACTTCTGCGAGATCACTGTGTATCTCTCCGCGGTTGCACAGCCTCTGGTTACTTCGGTGATCTCCAGATCCTGCCCAGCATTTTCTGCCACCATAGGTTTTTGTCTGACGACTTGAGAAGTAGAATGTGATGAACCACAACCACCCAGGAACACCAGTAGAACCGGAACCCATTTAAGCAAATTAAAAAATTGTTGCTGCATACTTTTACTCCAAATTCTGGGATTGTTCCCGGTTATTTAATTCATGCGTCATTCTTTCCCAGCAGTTCCCCTTCCGGCTCATGCTCTGGACAATCCCATGCTTGGCCAGGAGTTTCCTGAATTCCTTGCTGGCATACTGGCATCCCCGGTCACTGTGGCGTGCGGAACCGACGACCTGACAAAAATGGTTCAACTTCTCCATCGGACGCTTCACGTTGTCCGGACTTCCTGTCCGGACGGCTGAAGCACCTATGCCAAAAGAAGGTCTAGTCCGTCGGACAATCGCCGATGTGACAAACTCCATTCCCGACAATCTGTACGCGCCCTGCGATCATCGCGGCCAGGACACCGTCTCTTGCCTTTTCCCATAATTGTGCTTCCCGAAGCAGCGCTGCGGAAACCCTGATCGAGGTCATTTCGCGTTGCTCAGGCGTTTCGTTCAAAAGGACCTGGCGTCCAACCAACTGATGCCAGCACACAAGTTGGTGATACATTCTGGACGAGTAAACTGCAGCGGCGGCCTTCATCCGACGCCGAGTTCTTTCGTAGCCGGAAAAAGTGCTACGGTAGTCCGCAGCAGCGGTATCGTCCAGTTGCAGACCCATCGGAATGACCTTGGCCAGTTGATCGAAGATCCAGGATGTAACCTCCGAATTGGCGAAATTAACTGTCGGCGGAAGGCTA
>JAHJKV010000060.1 GCA_018822065.1 Pseudomonadota bacterium | reverse complement strand
CCTCCAGCCAGGGATGCTCCGCCTGCTCATAGATGTTCATGGGGCCGCCCATGACCGCCAGCAGCCCGACACCAGCCACCTCGGGCAGGCGCTCGCCCCGGTGCAACCGGACCACCTCAACGCCATGCCCACGTGCCTCGGCCCAGAGGCCGATCCCGGCAGGTCCCTCAAAATTCACATGGGTTAGCACCGTGAGTTTCATTCCTGCACTCCTTGCCGCACTTCCCGTCACAGGGTTACCCGACAAAAAAGCCTACCGCCGTCCCTCGGCCGCGTCCACGGTCGCAAAATACCGCCGCCGACACCCGTTCTCTATATCCAGCAAGGCCTGGAAGGGTTGGTTGAAGTCCGTGTTCCCCAGGGTGAACAGGCCATGGCCCCAGACCGCAGCCGCGCCCCGACCGGTCATGGCCGCCGGCAGGGTATTCGCCAGCCCGTTCGGCCCGGTGCCAACCTCGCCGGGAACGATGGGCACGCCTCCGTCCTCCCCGGAAAGATACCGCTTGGCCGGGCATTTCACATGACACAGGTCAAGTTTCCCGATCTCGCAAGTTACGTTCTGGCCCCGCTCGGCGCAGTCCATGGACAGGATGACCGTGAACCGGGGATGACCGTGTAGAATCGCCCTCCCCCCGGCCTTGGCATAGACTTGGCTGTGCGCGGTCAACTCGCTGGAGGCGGTCAGGCAGGCGGTGCTGGAGCCGTCTAGGGGACAGAAGTCGATGAGCCCCGGCAGCTCATCCAGGGAACTGCCCGTCTGACTGATGAGCAGCTCCTGGTTCAACAGGCAGGAAATATTACCGAAATAGGAATCCACCAGCCGATATTCAACCGTGGCCCGCCCGGCCTCGACCATGGCTTGCAGGGCTGCCTCCCGGTCCGCAAAGGGACCACAGGCCAGCTCCGGCCCCTGCTCGACCATGGGCTCCAGATGGGCCACGGCAGCCTCGAAGGCGGTACGGCGCGCAGGGCTCACAGTCCCGGCCCTGACATGGCGCAGATATTCAGAAAAGAAGAGCACAAAGGAGGAAAAACAGACCGAGGAAAAGGTCACGAACCCCTGTTCCGGGGTCACGCTGCCATGGGCCGCGATGCCCATGACCGACGGAGTGGCGATGATCACGGACTTGCGCCGCCCGAGGACATCGGCCACAGCCTTGGGCGTGAATTCGTGGATGACCGGCAACTCGTGCAAAAAGGTCCGGGTCTCAGTATCCTTCGGGGCAAAGCCGTCCGGATATTCTGCGGCCAAAAATTCGAGAATGGTGGCAAAGGGCTCCGCCGGGCAGCCAAAGACCAGTCCGCTGATGTTCATCCGCCCGAACACCGGGGTCAGCCTTGCCGTCCATGCCGGGTCCGCGCCCCGGTTCCAGACTAGCACATCGTCCAGCCCGCCCACCACCGGGTTCTCGCACAAACCAGCCCGTCGGAGCTTGTCCGCATACTTGTCTACGAGAAATTCCATTCCGCCTCATATCCTTCAGAAAAGACGAGTTGTTCCAGCCCTGCGAGGTCGTCGCGCACGGCCAGGGTCTGAAAACGTTCCGGGAAAATCTGCCTGTAGATGAGCAGGGTGGCCAGCCCCACCCTGGCGCAACTGGTCATGGCGAAGATCATCAGGCCGGGGTCATCGGTCAGGTACTGGGAATAAAACTGCCGCGCCCCGTCCTGCTCATACTCCCGCAGGGTGGCCGTGAGCCACTTTTCATTGGGGTGTCCGCCCAGGTCGATACACATCTCATAGAGGGCGTTCACATGAACGGCGACCTCTGGCGCGGCCTGGGTCAGTTCCACCTTGAGCCGCCCGGACTGGAACTTCTTGCGCACCTTTTTGCGGTTCTCTTCGCTTTCGTGCCGCCCCATCCACAGCTCCCGCAACTCCTCGTTCACATGGAGATAATGCGCACACAGGGAGGACTCCAGGCAACTGCGCAGGAGCACGAAGACCTCGGAAAACTGACCGCCCATGGCCAGTTGCGCCCCGGCCCGGTAGATGGAATGCGACTTGTGCACGAACAAGGACTGCATCCAGTCGCGGTCATCGGTCAGGGTACCGCTGATGCCCACGTATGCCTCGTCCACCAGCCGCAGACAGTGATACTCTTGGGGCAGGTTGTGAAAACTGCCGTAGATGTTGTTTCGGAAGAGGTCGAAAAAAAAGTTGAGGTCGTCCCGGCCCCAGCCCGGCGGCGGGGCCGACACGTCGATGCGTTTTACCATGCCACCCCCAGTTCATCTGCTTTCTCCCGCAAGGGCTTCCCGCGCTCATCCAATCCCCGGATGCGGTAATAGCGCTCCCGGGCCTGGTAGAATTCCTTGCGATTGATGGGTTTGATTTCCACGCCCCCGCCCGAGCTGCCCGCCTCAGAAAAGAAACGCATGGGCAAGTCGTCGTCGCGGATGGAGAAACCGTTTATCCCGTTCATGACCCGGTCGTGGAAATAGATGCGCTCCCCGGCTCGCAGCAGGTCCTGGGCCGTGGTCTCCAAGCCGGTCACGGCACTGTAGGCCCTGGCATATTCCTCCAGCCCGGCGGCAAAGAAGATGAACTTGCAGGCCGTGAGGGAATCCACCACCGCGTTGGTATCCTCGGCGATCTTGACGATCCTGGCCTTGCCCGAAAAGGTAAAGCGGTCCGTGGCCACGGGCTTGCGTAAAATCTCGTGGCTGATGGGATAGGCCCGCAGATGACAGCCCCCCCGGGTGGAGGTGGCATAGGCCAGGGCCATGCCATATGCCCCCCGTGGGTCATAGGCCGAAAGTTCCTGCCCCTTGACGGACATGGAGGCCCAGGGCAGCTCATGAGCCGTGGCATAGCGCCTGGACCCACCCCCAAGGTGCTCCGGTCCTTGCGCCATCCCCTGCAAGAGCTCCAGGATTTCCGAGGCGTCCATGACCCGGTGGCCCTTTTCCTGTCGGTCGATCTCCCGGTAGCAGGCAAGAGTGGCCCCTGCCCCGATGGTGTCGATCCCCAGATCGTTCAGCAGGGCGTTGATCTCCAGCACCAGGTCCATGTCTGTGTTGCCGATCAGGGCGGTGAAATGGGACATGGTCTCAAACTCGGGCATGGCCCGACGCTCGCCCCCGCCCACCCCGGGTCGCACCTTCTTGCACTGGATGTGGCACCCCTTGCAGCCATACTTCTCCGGCTGGTAGCGCTCGCGGTAAGCAAAAGCATTCACCTTCCCAGCATCCGAAAAGTGGGTAGAGCGAAAATTGTCCGTGGGCATCATCCGCCGGGCGTCCATGAGGTCGAAGACCGCGCCGGTTCCGAAACAGGCGAACCCCTGCTGCCCCATGAGCGCCGGGCTGGCCATGGTCAGGCGCACGATGTCTTCCCGCGCCTTCTTGAGCAGGATCCGGTCCGCCACTGCCACCCGCCCCGTTCCGGAAACACTCAGATATTTGAGCTGCTTTGCCCCGAGACTCGCACCCAGGCCGCCACGTCCGGCAGCATGGTGGCGGTCCACCATGACGCAGGCCAAAAGCGATCCGTTTTCCCCGGCAGGACCGATGCAGGCCACGGACCCCTTGTTCGCCAGGGCCCGGAACACGGCCTCGGTGCCCAACCCGCGCAGGGGCTCGGCGCTGACGATCTGGACCTCGGCGTCCTTGATCTCGATGCCCACCAACTCCTCGCTCTGGCCGGTGATCACCACGCCGTCCCACCCGGACCGTTTGAGCTGGGTGGCCAAGGCCCCGCCGAAACTGGAGTCGCCCACGGTGCCGGTCAGCGGAGAGCGGGTCATGAGGACACCACGTCCGGAGGTGGGGGCGATGGTGCCCACCAGGGGGCCGGTCATGAAGATGATCGGCATGAAGGGATTGTCCCAGGCCAGGGTGATCTGCGGCCGCAGCAGGAACCCGGCCAGCCCTTTGCCCCCGATCCAGGTGGCATAGGTCTCGTGGGAAAGCTCCATGGTCCCAATCTTTCGAGTTGAAAGATCAACCGAAAGGATGCGCCCGGTCCAGCCTGTCAAAGACTGTCCCGTGCCGCAGAGACCGGTCCTGCTTTCTTCGCTCGCGTTCATCATGGCTTCACCTGTTAAACCAACCGAAGGAAAATGCAAGGAAGTTTGCGTCGCCCGCGCGGAAGAGGCAGGTCGGGATTGACGCCGCAAGCCATTTGAGTATGCTCCCTGCCCATGGCCAAAAAGAATGAAACCATCGACGTCTCGCGCCGCAATTTCCTGATGGGATTTCGCAAACTGCGCGAAGAGGAACCCGGCGAGGCCCAAACACCAGTGGCCTCGACGGATGAGACCTTCGACCTGCTCAAGGAGGCCAACCTGGCCTATAAGGATCGCAACTGGGAGCCAGCGCGGGAAAAATATGAGGCCTTTCTCAAGAAGGAATCGCGCAACCCGAACGCCCGCTTCCGCCTGGGCCGCTGCCTCTACGAAACCGGCAAGTACATCCAGGCCAAAATTCAGTTCGAGCAGGTCCTGCGCTTGCGCCGCGAAGACCAGGACGCCACCCTCTTCCTGGGCCTCAGCCTCATGCGCCTGGACCGCCCGGAAAAAGCCGCCGTCATCTGGCGCATGTACATGAACCCCAAGGCCATGCCCATCCAGCGCGAGGTAAACATCCAACTCGCCTTCATCGAAGACACCAGCATGGAAACCCCACTCCCTGCGGACATGGCCGCTGCCGTGGAGGGCGCTGTGGAAGAATACCGGCTGCAAAAGCTCAAGGGCTAAGGCGCGACCCTTCCTCTGTCCCGCTACTGTTTCTTCCTGTTCAACGCCGCCTGCCGCTTTTTATACGCCTCGGCCTTGGCCCGTTTTTCCTCTTCGGTGCTGCCCGTGGCATTGGTGGACTTGGCCACCCGGCCCATGGAGGAGCGGATGTACTGGGCGGCCAGGTCGCCCATCTCGTCCTTGCCGCTCTGTTCCATGCCGTAGCGGCTCAAGTCCTCGGCGATC
This sequence comes from Pseudomonadota bacterium, assembly GCA_018822065.1. Lineage (GTDB taxonomy): Bacteria > Desulfobacterota > Desulfovibrionia > Desulfovibrionales > Desulfovibrionaceae > JAHJKV01. The sequence continues at coordinate 1,917 of JAHJKV010000060.1, read as the reverse complement.
TGCTTTTCCATGCGCTCGCTCTCCAAAAACATAATGTAGGCCAGCACTGCGGCGGCGTTGTCCTTCTCGCTTCCCGTGCAGAGCAGTTCGATGTGCTCCAGGGGCACAGTCTCGAACAGGCGATCAAGAAACATGTTCACCCATTTGGTGTAGAGATCTGGCAAAAGGGGCGGCACCAGCTCGGCCACCTTCTCGGCCCGGGTGTCGGTCACTGTACCAGTGACGGCAAAAAATTCGCTCAGGGCCTCGGCCCGGCGGTCCGTTTCGCTGGAAACCTTGTCCATGATCACCGTGTGCAGGTGTTCGCGCAACATATGTTCTTGAGCCATGATTTCGTTTTCCTCCTTGTTGGTCCCCTTGGTAGCCCAGCCCGAAACGATTGCCAAGACCGGTTTTGCCATCCGCGAAAAATTGGCGTAAATCTCTGGCAAAGAAACCTTGACCTGCGAGAAAAGGCATGGCCCGACGCTTCCTGACCAAATATATCCTGGTTCTCACCCTGCTCACAGCCTGCACCACCGGCGGCTACATCATGGTGCAGCACCTGATCACCATCCAGGAGGACAACAGCTCCCTGGTAACCATGTCGGGCAACCAGCTCATGCTCTCCCAGCGCATCTTGACCACGGCGGTCTCCTTCATGCTCGCCGGGGACGAGGCAACCCGAGCCGCCTCGGCCCAGCTCCTGGAAGACTCCATCGAGACCATGACCAATGCCCACGGACTGCTCACAGGCGACATCGGCCCCATCGCCAAGATATTTGCCGAATCCGAAATCCTGAACGCCATCTACTATGCCCCACCCTACCAGCTCGACCAGCAGGTCAAACGGTTTTTGCAACGCGCCCGGGAACTCCTTCTGGTTCGCACCAACTACGAACGGCAGGCAGCCATCGACACCATCCTGTCCCTCTCCAGCGGCAATCTGGCCGAAGGGCTTTCGGTGGCGGTCAAACAATACCAGTTCGAAGTCGTCAGCCGCATCAAATCCCTGGAACACCTACGGCTGGCCATGCTCGCGGCCATCTATCTGCTGCTGGCCCTGGACGGTCTGATCATCGTGCGCCCCCTGCTCTCCCTGCTTGGCAAGGGTGAACGAGAGCTGGTGGCCCTCAAGGAAAAAATGGAGGCCCAGGCCACCCTGGACTCACTGACCCGGGTGCAAAACCGGCGGGCCTTCAAGGCTGTGCTCGACCGCGAACGGGCCAACCAGGAACGCTACGGCGGCGACCTCTCCCTGTTGCTCATCGACGTGGACAATTTCCGCGACCTAAACGCCGCCTACGGGCAGGAAACCGGCGACCGCCTGCTCCAGGAAGTGGCCCAGCTCGTCCAAAACAACGTGCGCCAGACCGACTATGTTTTCCGCTCCGGCGGGGCCGAGTTCGCGGTGCTGGCCGTCTCCACTCCCCTGGAAGGGGCTCTGCTCCTGGCCACCAAGCTCTCCGGCCTGGCCCGGGCAAATAGCTTCCACAACCGCATCCGCCTTGGAGTGCGCGTTGGCGTGGCCCGGATGCTCGAAGACGAAACCGCAGACCAGTTCACGACCAGGACAACCGCGGCCCTGGAACTGGCCCGCGCGACTGCCAACGGCGTGGCCGAAGCACCCACCAATATTCTCAAGCTCGATTAAACCCCTTCCCAGGCGCGCCCATCTTCGCTATCACCGGACCAACCAACCGGACCGGAGCCACCTACCATGGAACAAATCACCCATTTTCTCCCACTGATCAAAGTACTTGCGAGCTTCGCCTGCATGCTGGCTGGCATCCGCTTCAAGCTCGGCATCTGGGGCGCGATCCTGGCCGGAAGTTTTCTGCTGGCCATGCTCTTCGGCATGTCGCCCATAGGTTGGGTCGCCACCGCAGGTTCCGCCCTGCTCCTGGAAAAGGCCCTCTACCTCGCCGTCATCCTGGG
>JAHJKV010000059.1 GCA_018822065.1 Pseudomonadota bacterium | reverse complement strand
GGTAACGGAGCTGCCGTCCCACAGCTCCAACTGGGTGGATGCCTGAAGGACCGCCGCTGGACCCAGGGCCGTGCCGCTCCCGTAGGAGACCGAGGATTCGAGGGGGGCCGGGATGACGTGAAAGGCAGCCTGACCGGGCTGGGCGTTGGGGATTTCCCCGGCGAGAAAATGTATCATGGATGCTCCCTAGGACAGCCGATTCCGAAAGTCCTGATACCCGAAACGGCGCAGCGTAGCCACCTCGCCCGTCTGCGGTGTGAAGAGGGCGATGCCCGGCAACTGGATACCGTTGAAGGTGTTGGTCTTGACCATGGAATAAATGGCCATGTCCGTGAAGACGAGCCTGTCCCCTGTTTCAAGGGGTGCATCAAAGGAATACTCGCCCGCCACGTCACCAGCCAGGCAAGACGGTCCGCCGATCCGGCAGGTCCATGCTTTTTCGCCCGCCTCACCCGAGCCCACGACATGAGGCCGGTAGGGCATTTCGATGACATCGGGCATGTGGCAGGGCACGGCGGAATCCATGATGACCACAGGCAGATCGGCCTGGACGACATCGAGGACCGTGGTCACCAGGAAGCCTGCGTTCAGGGCCACGGCCTCGCCTGGCTCCAGATAGACCTCCACGCCCCAGCGCTCCTTGAACCGGATGATAAGCGACACCAGGAGATCTACGTCATAGCCGGGACGGGTGATGTGGTGGCCACCGCCGAAATTGACATAGCGCATGCGCGGCAGCACATCCGCAAACCCTGCCTCCACCGCGGCGATGGTCCGCTCCAGGCAGTCGGCGTCCTGCTCGCAGAGATTGTGCCAGTGCAGGCCGGTGACCCCGTCGAGTCCGACCTGATTGTGCTGGGCGTCAAACTGGGCTCGGCGAACGCCCAGACGGGAACCGGGAGCACAAGGGTCATAGACCGGAACCGCGCCCTCGGAATGCTCCGGATTGATGCGGATGCCAAGCTCGATGGTCCGGCCCTGGGCTCCTGCCAGTTCGGCCACCAGGGGCCGGAACCGGGCCAGTTGGGCGAATGAGTTGAAGACGAGATGGTCGCTGGTATGGCAGAGGCTGCGGATGTCCGCCTCGGAATAACCGGCGGCAAAAGTATGAATCTCCCCGCCGCCATGGGGGGCGAACTCCTCGCGCCCAAGCCGAGCCTCGTGGGGCGAGCTGGCGCAAACCCCGTCAAGAGCCGTGGCCAGCAGGGGGAAGGTGCTGAACATGGAAAAACATTTGAGCGCCAGCAGCACCTTGCACCCGGCCCGCTCCCGAACCGAGGCCAGCAGCTCAAGATTCGCCTTGAGCAACCCCTCGTCCACGACGCAGCACGGCGTCTGCACCGCCAAGGGGTCGAAGCGGAACTCGGTGCGACCGTCCACTACAATTCCACTTCGGTCCAGGGCAGGCCGTGCCGGTTCAGGGCATCCATGAAGGGATCGGGGTCCATCTGTTCCATGTGGAAGACGCCCGTGCCACTCCATTTGCCCGTGAGCATCATCATGGCTCCGATCATGGCCGGGACGCCGGTGGTGTAGGAAATGGCCTGGGAGCCGACCTCCTCGTAGGCGGCCTCGTGGCTGCAGATGTTGTAGACGTAGAGCTTCTTCTCCTGGCCGTCCTTGGTCCCCTTCATGACGCAGCCGATGCAGGTGCGTCCCTGGGTCAAAGGGCCGAGTGAGCCGGGTTCGGGCAACACGGCCTTCAAAAACTGCAAGGGCTGGATCATCTGCCCGTTGTAGTTCACGGGCTTTATGGAGGTCATGCCGATGCCCTCCAGCACCCGCAGGTGGGTCAGGTACTGCTCGCCGAAGGTCATCCAGAACCGGGCACGCTTGAGGCCCTTTAAGTGCATGACCAGGGATTCCAGCTCCTCGTGGTACATGAGGTAGCACTTCTTGTGACCGATGCCCTCGGGGAACTCGTAGTCCATGGACCAGGCCAGGGGATCAGTTTCGACCCACTCGCCCCGCTCCCAATAGCGCCCGCGCTGGGTGATCTCCCGGATGTTGATCTCCGGGTTGAAGTTGGTGGCAAAGGCCTGGCCGTGGTCGCCCGCATTGCAGTCGATGATGTCCAGTTCATGAATCTCGTCGAAATGGTGCTTCTGGGCATGGGCGCAGTAGACGTTGGTCACGCCTGGGTCGAAGCCAGAGCCGAGCAAGGCCATCAACCCCGCCTCCTTGAAGCGCTCCTGGTAGGCCCACTGCCATTTGTACTCGAACTTGGCCTCGTCCGGTGGCTCGTAGTTGGCGGTGTCCAGATAGTTGACCCCGGCCTCCAGGCAAGCATCCATGAGCGGCAGGTCCTGGTACGGCAGGGCCACATTGAGCAGCAGATCGGGCTTGACCTCTCTGAGGAGCGCCACGACCTGGGCGACGTCATCCGCATCCACCTGAGAGGTCGAAACCTCCACCCCGGTGCGCTCCTTCACCGAACTGGCAATGGCATCGCATTTCGACTTGGTCCGGCTGGCCAGATGGATTTCGCTGAACCCTTCCGGGACCTGGGCACACTTGTGCACCACCACGCTGCCGACGCCTCCGGCGCCAATGATCAGAACCTTGGACATAGTGGCTTCCTCATCTCGCGCTCACCCAAAGGGAGCGGATTATCTTTCAAAATAGGTATATCCCTGAAGCCCCGACTTGTAGGCTTCCAGAATTTCCCTGCGCTGCAATGGGGTGATGTTCCCTTCCCGAACTGCGTTTTCCGCAATCTTGCGGAAACGGGTCAGGAGGTTCTTGGTGTCGAACTCCACATAGGAGAGGATGTCCTCCACCGTGTCCCCTTCCAACTCGCTGACAAAGTCGAAAGCGCCGTTCTCCCGCACCCGGATGGTGACGATGTTGGTGTCGCCAAGCAGGTTGTGCAGGTCGCCGAGGGTTTCCTGGTAGGCACCGACAAGAAAGGCACCGAGGTAATACTCCTCGTCGTCTTTCAGGTCATGCAGGGGCATCGTTCGTTTCACGCCCTGGCTATCGATGAACCTGTCGATCTTGCCGTCGCAATCGCAGGTGATGTCCGCCAGGATGCCTTCGCGCCCCGGCTTCTCCGTCAGCCTGTGCACCGGCATGATCGGGAACAGCTGGCCGATGGCCCAGGCGTCCGGCAGAGACTGAAAAACGCTGAAGTTGCAGTAGTAGATG
>JAHJKV010000058.1 GCA_018822065.1 Pseudomonadota bacterium | reverse complement strand
GGGGCACCGACCAGCAAGGTGATGTTGGTGGTGTGGAGATATTCGTAGACCTTGGCAGTGGACGGACTGTTTTCCTGGAAATAGAAGGGAAGGGCCGTTTCGGGCCAGACAGCAAGGTCCACCTTGTCACGCATGAGAGCGGAATCGGTCAGGTCGGCATAGCGTTTGATGGTTTTATCATGAAAAGCGAGGTCCCATTTCACGGCCTGGTCAATATTGCCCTGGATGAGCGCCAGATTGAGTTCTGGTCCATCAACTTCGAAATGGTTCATCCGGTAGGGGCCGTAGCCGCCGAGGAAGGCGAGGATGAGCACGGCTGTCACCCAGGCGGAACGTGCCGTATTCAGCATGAGCAGTGAGACGGCCAGGGCCGCTAGCAATCCGGACATGCCGTAGCCGCCTATGAGGGATGCCCCTTGCATGGTGGAGGGCCAGACCGCAAATCCCGAGGACAGGGCATTCCAGGGAAAGCCTGAGAGGACGAAGGAATTCAGATGTTCGGCCACAAACCAGAGGACGCCTGCACATAGGATCAGGGGGAAGGCCGAGAGCTTGCGGGCCGCGTGGTGCATGAGCAGACTGTATTGGGCGAAGTAGAGGCTGAGCAGAACGGAGATGCCAAGGGGGGCAAGCAGGGAGAGCCAGAGGGGAAGGCCGCCGTAGCGATAACAGGGCACGGCGGTCCAATAGAAAATAGAGCACAGAGCAAAGGTGCCGCCCAGCCACCCCAGAAGGAATGCCTGCTTGGGGTGAATGGCCCGCCAGGCGATCCAGGTCAGGGAAAAAGGGAAGAGCAGGGCGGCTGGCGGAACATGCAACCAGGGGTTGGGTAGGCCGAACAGGCCTCCAACGGCGCAGAGCAGAATGAGAATGGGCACGGATACCTTTAGGTTGTAAGTGGTTCGACAAGCACAGTAAGGACGTGCTTGGCGTCTGCCTCTTCAATGATGAACCTGCGGTCGACCAGGGTGAATTCTTCCCCCTTGAGAGGAATTCGGCCAGCCAGCTCTGTCAGGTAGCCGCCAATGGTGTCCACCTGCTCCGAGTCGAGGATGATGTCGTGGCCTTCGGCCAGGTCTTCCAGTTCGGTCTGGCCGGAGAGGCGCAATCGGCCATTGCCGAGATCCTGAACATCCTCGGGCCTGGTTTCATCGTGCTCATCCTCGATCTCGCCGACGATTTCCTCGATGATGTCTTCCAGGGTGACAAGTCCGGCTGTGCCGCCATATTCGTCCACCACGATGGCCAGGTGCATCTTCTCCGAGCGGAAGGTATTGAGCACCCCGGAAATCTCGGCAGTTTCGGGAACAAAATAGGGTTCGCGCATGAACGCGGTCGGGGGTTGGTTTTGGTCGGCACCGGAAAGCATCGGTGGCAGAAGGTCCTTGGCGTGGACAATGCCTACGATCTGGTCTCTGGTTTCACGGTAGATGGGGATGCGGGAATGGCCCGTCTCCACGATCAGGTCCGCGACCTCACGAATGGTGCCGGATTCCTGGGCTGCGGCCATGTCGGTCCGCGGCACCATGATATCTTCTGCTGTGGTGTCTCTCAGGCTGAGAATATTAAGGAGCATGGACACGTCTTCGCCTCGAATCTCGCCATCATCCTTTGCGTCAAGGATGTGTTCTTCGAGATCGTGTCCGTTCTTCTTGAAAATATTGAAAATCTTGAGCCAGAATCGACTATCGGATCCTTCGTCCAAGGACGTCTCTCCCTGTGGTTGTTGCCAATGCCAGGGGCATTGTGTGTTGTTTCAATATGCGCTTCCTTACTGAATATGTCGGGGAAAGTGTCCTGTCAATACAACGGTTCGTATTCCATGGAGATGTTACAAGAGCCCCATTTTTTTCATATGTATCTCCAGACTGGTCACCGCCGCCGGGGTGATTCCGGAGATACGGCCCGCTTGTCCAATGGTAAGTGGCCGAATGTGATTGAGTTTTTCAACGGCCTCGCTGGTCAGACCGGAAACGTCGGAATAGTCTAGTCCCTCCGGCAGGGAGACGATTTCCAGTTCGCGGGATGCAATGACCAGTTCTTCCTGGCGTCTAAGATACCCTTCGTATCGGATTTCGATCTCTGCCTCCTCAAGGACCAGGGCATCAGTTGTGGAGATTTCCTCACAGAATGGAGCCAGAGCGGTTATGGAAACGTCCGGTTGGCGCAAGATGGCGGACAGGGTGACCATCTTGCCGGGGATGGCTGCGCCGATGCCTTGAAGGATATCGCGGCTGGAGCTGTCCGGCTTGACGCGGACAGCATCCACGGCAGCCAGAATGGTCTCGAGTTGCTGTTTTTTGGCGATGTAGAGTGCCCAGTGGCTATCGTTCACCAGGCCGAGTTCGCGGCCCAGGGGGGTCAGGCGCTGGTCTGCATTGCCTTCGCGCAGAAGCAACCGGTGCTCCGCCCTGGAAGTGAACATACGGTAGGGCTCGCTGGTTCCCTTGGTCACCAGATCGTCCACAAGCACGGCCATGTAAGCTTGGTCGCGCCGCATCAGGAAGGGGGGGCGGTCCGTGAGGGAGCAAACAACGTTGAGCGCGGCCCACAGACCTTGGGCTGCGGCTTCCTCGTAGCCAGAGGTTCCGTTGATCTGGCCGGCCATGAAGAGGCCTGGCATTGCCTTGGTTTCCAGGGTGGGGGAGAGCTGCGTGGGCGGGCAGAAATCGTATTCGATGGCATAGCCGGGCCGGACGATCTGGGCGCGTTCCAAGCCAGGGATATTGCGGATCATCTCTTTCTGGATGTCCAGGGGCAGGGAGGTCGGGATGCCATTAGGGTAGACCTCGGGTGAATGGAGGCCCTCGGGTTCCACGAACACTTGATGCCGGTCTTTTTCAGGGAACCGGGCCACTTTGTCCTCGATGGAGGGGCAGTAGCGTGCGCCAGTGCCGGTGATGATTCCGGTGAACATGGGCGAGCGGTCAAAGCCCGTGCGGATGGCTGCGTGGGCAGCCGGGGTGGTCCAGGTCAGGTGGCACTCCACCTGGGGGAGGGGAATCTCCGTGGTGCGAAAGGAGAAGGGCGGTGGCGGATCGTCTCCGGGCTGGGGTTCCATGACCGAGAAATCCACGGAATTCTTGAGCAGGCGTGGGACTGTGCCGGTCTTCAGCCTGCCGAGTTCAAAACCGGCTTGGCGCAGAGAGTCGGAAAGCTCGTTGGAGGCCGGGTCGCCCAGTCGGCCACCGGAATAGTGGTTCAGGCCCACATGGATGAGCCCTTGAAGGAAGGTGCCGGTGGTGAGGAGCACAGTCCGGGAGGTGATGCGCTCCCCGATGCGGGTCACTACGCCACTGATCCGGCCCTGTTCTATGATCAGTTGGGCGGCCATGCCCTCGCGCACCCAGAGATGGTCCTGGGCGAAAATGTCGCGCTGTACCACCTGCAGGTAGGAACGACGGTCGATCTGAGCGCGTGTGGCGCGGACAGCTGGACCTTTGCGGGTATTGAGGGTGCGGAATTGGATGCCAGCCTGGTCGGCCCAAAGGCCCATCATGCCGCCCAGTGCGTCGATCTCGCGGACCATGTGGCCCTTGGCCAGGCCGCCGATGGCCGGGTTGCATGAGAGGTGGCCGATGCGGTCCACGTTGATGGTCAAAAGCAGGGTGTCCAGGCCGAGCCGGGACGCGGCCATGGCCGCCTCACAGCCCGCGTGGCCCGCGCCGACCACCACGAGATCATATTGGCGGGGTTCGGTCTTTATCGGGGGCATCTGCTTCAATTGTTCATGAGCACCAGGGCCATGACCTTGGCGTCACCCACGGTGTGGGCAATGGAACTGGTTTCATTGGGCTGGTGGGCCTGGTGGTCCAGGGTGGCCCAGACCACGACGGGCAATCCCTTGCGGCGCAGGAAAGCGGCCACAGTGCCGCCGCCAACTCCAACGGGGCGGGGCGCATTGCCGTAGACCGCTTTGATGGCCTTGATTGTCGCCTGGACGATGGGCGACTCTTCTTCCGTCGGCGGGGCGGCCTGTTCACGTTGTACGGTCTCGAAGCGGACGCGCACGCCCCAGGACTGCTCGACCTCTCGTCCCATGCCCTGGAAGGTCTCCAGCACTTCGTCCAGGTCATATTCGGCCATGATGCGGCAGTCCACGTAGAACACATCGCGACCGGGCAGGGTGTTGATGTTGGCGACGTTGGCTTCCTTCATGGTGGCTTCGAAGGTGGAGTGGGCAGGACAGAACAGGGAATTGGAATTGTCGTAGATATCGTAAAGCTTGCGGGTCTTCATGATCAGGTCCGAGGCGGCAACGAGCGTGTTCACGCCTTGTTCCGGGGTGGAGGCGTGGCACTGCTTGCCATCGACAATCACCCTGAGCCACATCATGGATTTTTCCGCGATCTCGACGAGTTCGCCGCTGGATTCGCCAAAGTCTGGCACCAGGATGAGGTCATTTTCAGAAAAAATATCCGCGTGATGCTTGGCTATGTAGCTCAAGCCTTTGTGGCTTCCGGTTTCCTCGTCGGCCACGAACATGAGGCCCAGGTTCATTGACGGGGTGATGTCGAGATCGAGGAGGGCCTTGGCGAGCATCATGGAGCTGACCAGTCCCTGGTGGTTGTCCTCTACGCCTCGTCCGGTGATGATATCGCCATTGACCTGGAGCTCGTAAGGGTTTGCATTCCAGAGGGAAAGATCGCCCGGAGGCACGATATCCAGGTGGGAGATGATCCAGAAGGTCTGAGTCGTGTCTATGCCGGGTAGGATGACGGCGAGATTTGGCCGATAGCCGCAGGAAACGTCGGAGTCAGGGGCATTCATCTCGATGATATCCGTGAACCCGAGGGAGGTGAGGTGGCCCTTGAACCAGTCGGCTTTTTCCTTTTCTCCGTCGCCGCCGTTGCGAGGGCCAAGGGCCGGGATGGCGACCAACTGGCGTTGCAACTCGACCAGATAATCCTGGGACGCTTCAATATGGGCGAAAATCCTATCCAACATGACAAACTCCGATTCTGTGGTGAGGATTTTCAATACCTCATTGTCGGGACAGTGGCAAAAGAAAGACGGTGGGCACTGTCTTGCCGGGCGCAAATAATAAAAACCGTTCCAGGGCGTGTGAGCCGAGTCAAAAACACTTGTTTTGTCATCTTTTCAGGCAGCAGGCGCAAGAAAAGCTCAAGACCATAGTGTACCAGAATACACGAGGGTTTGAGCTTTTCTTGGCAACGATTCAAAATCGTTGCGGAAACAATATCCTAGCGACCGCGGGCGGCGCGCTTGGAAGCCTTCAACGGGTTGACCTTGATCTTGCCGCCCTTTTCCACTTCAGCGCGGACATGGGTGGCGAAGTTGCAGATGCCACGAGCCCATTTGCGTTCGGGCTGGGCATAGGTATGGCAGTAGGAAGTGTCTTCAAAGGCAACCGTACGGTCACAGCCTTCGCATTTCTCGACCACGGGTTCCATGATGGCACCCTTGAAGCTCAGGCCTTCGGCTGTCATGACAGCGCCTTCAAAATGAACCTGTGCATCACTCTTTTTCTTGACGTTCGCCACGGTATCGCTCCTTATGGAATCTGTCGTTCAATTTGTTTTGGGCTCCCTGGAAAAGACAGGGAGGCGGTCTTCATAAAGAACCGCCCCCTGTCTTGTCAAGGGTAATAGGTCAGAATTCGTGGTTACAATGCGCTGATGACCTCCACCAGCAGGTTGGTGACCTTCTCGGCGTTCTCGTTGAAGGTCTTCAGAATGTCGTCCCAGGTGACCGGAGCCTCGTCGTCTTTCCAACAATCGTAGTCCGTGCTCATTGCCACGGCAGCATACGGCAGGCCGATCTCGCAGGCCAGGATGCATTCCGGGGCAACGGACATGTTGATCACGTCCGCACCCCAGGCACGGAACATGTGTGATTCCGCCTTGGTGGAGAAGCGCGGCCCTTCGATGGTTATCACCGTGCCTTTTTCGTGGTGGGTGATGCCGAGTTTGGTGCAGCAGGAGATGAGCGCGGCACGCAGGGTTGCATCAAAGGGTTCGGCCATGGGCGTGTGCTGCGGCTGATGAGGTGGGAACTCGGTGCAGAAGGTGAGGGGGCGCAGACGGGTGAAGTCGATGAACTGGTCGAGGATGACCAGGTGTCCTCGGTCAATTTTCTCGCGCAGTGACCCCACTGCCGTGGTGGCGAGGACCAAGTCGCATCCCTGGTCCTTGAGTGCCCAGATGTTGCCCCTGTAGTTGACCTGGGTAGGGGGATCGGTGTGTTCCCTGCCATGGCGGGCGCAGATGAGCACCTCGTTGGTGCCGATGGTTCCGGACCGCAAGGGAGAGGTCAGGGTGCCGTAGGGCGTTTCCACAACCACGTCTTTCGGGTTCTTTAGAATGTCCGGGTTGTCCAGGCCGCTGCCGCCGATGATGCCG
>JAHJKV010000057.1 GCA_018822065.1 Pseudomonadota bacterium | reverse complement strand
CCTCGGCCTATCCCACCAAGGCTACCCGTCCGTCTTACTCCGTCCTCGACACCACAGCCTTCACCGAAGCCACCGGCATCACCCCACGCCCCTGGCCCCAGGCCTTGCGCATCTATGTCCACGCCCTGGTGGCCGAAGAACTGCCCGAATAGCCCCGACCTCGCCCCACGCCGGACAGCGGAAAAACCCCGAAAGAAACAGATGCCATCGATCGGGGGAGTTCACTTTAAGGCGACAGGTTCAACGGATCGTTGTTAGCGCATGAGATCCATGACCATGGCGTTCGCGTCTGCAACGCGCCCGGCCAGAAGGGTGACCAGATACCGGTCGATGGAAGACTTGAGGGACGGCAGTTTGGTCTCGATGAGGGCGATGCGCTTCTTGGAAAGCCGATAGACGGTGCCCCCCTCTGCAGCGACTACCGAGGCGGAACGAGGTGCGTCGGTATACAGCCCCATCTCCCCGAACACGGTGCCCGGCCCCATCTTCTTGAGGCGCAGGGTCTTGGCCCCGTCAACCACAAGCTCCACCCGGAACATGCCGCTCTGGATGAAGTACATGGCATCGGAAGGATCGCCCTGCTTGAAGACATATTGCCCTGTCTTGATCGTGATGGGTTCCAGAATTTTCATGAGCTGGGGGATGTAGCCGCCCTTTGGATAGACAGGTTCCAGCAGTTCCGGCAGCGTCGATTCCTTGATCGAAAGCACTCCTGCGGCTTCGAGGACGCGGTCCTCGCTCCACTCCATGGCATAGTCCAGGTTCTGGAACAACTTGAAGCCACCTTGGCGGTCCGCATCCACATACCCTGCCGAAGCCAGCCGTTCCTCGATCTCGAACGGCACGTGGGTCAAGATCAGATTGATGTCATTGTCGAGTGCCAGAGCGTGAAGCCGGGCAAATCCCTGGCTCATGGCCGAACCAAAGCGGCGAACGGCGGAGAAGTCAAAGATCATGGTGGTCAGCGGCACCCTGTCCGGAGCGGCCATCCTGCGGTGTATCTCCTGGAGCACGCCATACAGGGCTCCCACGGTGACAAAGCCCTGCAGCCGGATGACCATGATGCTGTCACCCTTCTCCTTGAGCACCTTCAGTTGGGTTGAGGCTCGGTCCACATGGCTTCGATGGCTCGTACCGGAAAGAATCTGTTTGACCACCCCACCCGAACCGTACCGCGTGACCGAAACCATCATGGCCAGGGCCAGGCCGGTGCCCACACCCAAGGGGTAGCCGAAAGTCACGGTTACCGCGAATGTCAGCACCAGGAGCATATAGTCGTCGGCACGGAAGAACTCGGCCCTGGCGGCAAAGAGCCACCGGTTGATCAGGTTGATCCCGAAAAAGACCAGCAGCCCGGCCGGTATGAAACTGGGAACATAGACAAAAATCGGTGCGGAGAAGAGCATGGCCGCGACCAGGGCCAGGGAAGATATCAGTGCGGCCAAAGGACCCATGGCACCGCCTCGGCGGTTGCCCAGGCTGCGACCCAGGCAGAAAGAAAGAGGCACGCCACCCGCCAGACCTGCCAGGACATTGTTGGAGCCGAGAATCATGAGCTCGTTTTCCAGGCTCATTTCGCGACCAACGGAGCTCTCCACCCGGGTGATCTTGTACAGCGCCATGGTCAGGGTCAACACCACGCCCGCAGCCAGTTCCACCTTGAATCTGTCGATGACGGCCCAGTCGATGCTGTCCAGAAACTGGAGCGAATAGAGCGTTGAGAAACGCCCGACATCAAAATCATAAACCAGCCTGCCGCAGCCATCGATGAGTTCCTGGGGCACGGGCATGCCGGCCATGCGCAGGCCATTGCAGAGCGCACCTGTGGCCACCAGGGCCAGGGCCAGCCACACGGGATTTCGCAGCTTTCGAAAAAAGACGAATAGCAGCCACCCGAAGAGAAAGGCCGGGAGCCAGGCCCAGTTGCTGCCGGATTCAAGTACCAGCCCGAAATCCTTGAGCCCCTTCATAATGGTCGCAAGGGAGAGTTGGGAGCCGGTGAGAAAACGGTAGGCAGCGCCCAGAAGCGTCACGCCCAGACCGGCAAGCACGCCCCCGAGGATCTGAATGGGCATGAAACGGATCCAGTTGCCGCTCTTGCAGGCCAGTGTGAACCAGGCCATGAAGCCGGTGATGATGGCCATCCCCATCGCACAGGTCAGGGCCGTGGCGGCAATGCTGGATGGTTCGGCCTCGGGCATGGCCGCCACCACCCCTGCCACGATGATGCCTAGCACCGCGCCCCCGGCCGGGTCCAGGGCGGAGACACCAAAATAGATGTAGCTGCGCAGGGCGGTCAAGATGCCGCCTACGATCGCTGAAATAAGGACGGCGTTCAGAGCATAGGAAAAATAGCCGCTCTCCCAGCCCGTGGGAAAGACGAGAATGGCAATGGCGATGCAGAAGAAAAAGGAGACCACGCCCGTAGACAGGCCGGAAAGGAGGTTCAAGGCCGGGTTGCCCTGGAAAAAGGACACCCGTTCGACATTGCGTTCCAGCAAAACATTAGGCAGCCCTTTGGACAGGGAGGGTACACTGGCCTTGGGAACGACAGCGGCCATGTCCGCGTCGATTTCCTCGATCAAGTCATCGGCTAGGTCCCCCAGGTCCACATCCTCCTCGGAGGGAGCTGACTCTTGAACCTGGACCGCAACAACACGGCCTTTAGTGCCGCATTCCCGGCAGGTGCGCTCTTCATTCACAGCGGTGGCCGAGGCACGTTCGAGGTGACCGCAGTGTTTGCACT
>JAHJKV010000056.1 GCA_018822065.1 Pseudomonadota bacterium | reverse complement strand
TTCAAAACCATCAAATACGTCCAGGTCTTCCTGCTCATGGTGGCCTGCCTCCTGGCCCTCTACCTAACGTGCGAGCTGACCGGAAACATATGGTGCGGACACGCTGCCTTCATCCTCACCGCCATCCACCCTTTCCTCTACCGCTACGTGAACCGCTACTACTCGGAACTCTTCGCCGCTTTTCTCATCGTGGTTTTCACCACCCTGTTCTATCTCTGTTCCAAACACCACCGCCGCTCGCTGTTCATCGTGACTGGCCTGACCCTGGGCATCCTCACCCTGACCATGGCCCAGTGGTATTACATCTCCGTGCCCTGCGTGGCCTATTTTGCCCTGCTCGGCCTGCTACGTCCCCGTTTCCGACGCACCTATTTCATGGGTGCCCTGCTTTTCGTGCTCTGCTTCACTGCCGTGGTCCTGCCCTGGAAGCTGCGCAATGAAACCCAGTTTGGACGCGCCTTCATCTCCGAACGGGCTGGCGTCGCCCTGGACCTTAGGTCCCGTTACGTGACCATGACCAACAAGGAAAACCTGGCCTCCTTCCTCTACTGGAGCCGTACGGGCGACGTTTCGAATCTGCTGAACCGGTTCCTGCAACCAGCGGACTACGCCAATCTGATCCGGGAAACCGGCTACTACCGCGCCGTGCTGGACCGGGCCGCCGAACTGGAACAGGACAACCCCCGGGCCGTGGCCGACAAGCTGCAATTCACCGAGGCGGCCCAGCGCATCCTCTCCCATCCCTGGGGCTACGTGAAGACCCTGCCCGCCCTGACTTACCGAGGCATGGTGGACGGCAATATCTCGGCGTTCAACATCCTGGTCCACGCCCTGTTCTGGGTAGCGGCCCTGGCGGCCCTGCGCGGCAGACGCTGGGAAGAAGCGGCCATCTTCCTGCCCACAGCCATGCTCGTGGCCTTCAATTCCCTGATCACCCACAACATCTCTCGCTACAACGCCACAGGAACCGTGCTGCTGGTGGTCGGTCTGGTGGCCGGGGTGCGGGTGCTTGTCCTGTGGTTCAGGAAGAGAAAAACCTAGCCCAACAGCTCGCGATAGACCGTCTTCAGGCGTTCCACATACCTTTCCATGGTATAGTCCTGAGCCGTCTGCAGGGCATTTTCGCTCATGACCGCATGTCGGGCGTCATCGCCGAGCAGTTCCAGGAGTTTTTCGGCGATTGACTGCGGCTGTGTCGTACAAACAAGCGAGCAGTCCGGGGCAATCTCGATGGACGGCACGTGCTCGGAGATGACTGCGGGCAGGCCGCAGAACAGGGCCTCCACGTGGGTCACGGGCAGCCCCTCATAATCCGAGGGCATGGCCAGTATGTGCGCGGCGCGGAGATAGCGCGGCACCTCCTGGTTGGGCACGTAACCGGCCAGGAAGACCTGCCCCCCGAGACCGAGTTCCCCCACCAGCCTTTCCAGCCGCTCCCGCTCCGGCCCATCCCCGAGGATGACCAGCGATGTGTCCGGCTCGGCCCGGACCACGAAGGCCATGGCCCGGATGAGCTTGTCGAAATTCTTCTGCTCCACCAACCGCCCCACGCCGACCACCACCCTGCCCTTGGCTCCCAGAAGCTGTTTCAGATCATAGGGCTCCACCGCGAGCTTGGCTGGCTCCACAGCATTGTAAAGCACCCTGACCGGTCGCCCGGCAAGGTTCTGCTCCCGCTCTATGGTGGCCACCGCGGCCTTGGAAACTGAGAGATAGAGATCGGTAAACAGGGACAACACCTTGTTGATCACCCACCGCCGCAGCTTGCGCTCGCTCTTAATGTTCCTGATATGGGTGATGGCGGGGATGCCAAGCCCGAGCCGGGCCAGACGGCCGAAGTAGTCACCGGAAAACTGCAGGGTATGCACCAGGTCAGGCTGCATGCGCCGCAAATGGGCGCGTGTGCGCCGGAGGGTGGCGAGATTCGAGGTCTTCAAGGCCTTGGTGGAGTGGCCACAATCAACGATGGAGAAGCCTGCCTGCCGAAACTCCTGCGCCTTGACGCCGGTGCCGGAAACGTTGATCACCCGGGCCTCGATGTCAGGATCATCCGCGAGCCGCGAACAGAGGTCAAACAGCCAGTTCTCCACCCCGCCAAAGGGCAAACCGCCGATGACGTAGGCCACTCGAATCCTTTTTTTCCGCTCACGTTCCATGGACTTGCTCTCCAGGCGGCACCGTACCAGAACCGGCGACGATTGCAACGATGGACCCTACCCGATTCCGAGGTGGTAAGCGCCATCTAGTGTTGACCTTTTCCCTGGATTGGACAACAATGACACTTAGATGCGCCACATGACACACACTAGGTTACTTCTCACGAGGAGAAAAGCATGCAAGGCATGAAGGGTGGACCAATCACAATCCTGCTCATCGAGGACAATGAAGCTCACGCCGAGTTGGTCATGCGCGGTTTCAAGGACCACCGAATCATCAACCGCATCAAACATGTCAGCGATGGCGAGGCAGGTCTCGACTACCTGATGCGCCGAAACGAATACACCGACCCTCAAACAAGCCCGACGCCGCACCTCATCCTGCTCGACCTACGCCTGCCCAAGGTGGACGGCCTGGAAGTCCTACGTGTGATCAAGAGCACCGAGGCCATAAGCTCCATCCCCGTGGTGGTCCTGACCACCTCCGAAGCCGAGCGAGATGTGGCCCAGGCCTATAAGCACCACGCCAACTCCTATCTGGTCAAACCAGTGGAGTTCACCAATTTCACCAAGCTCATGGATGACCTGGGCTTTTACTGGCTTGCCTGGAACCACCGCAACTAATCCGAACCTCGACCTGCCTTCCCGGCAAGACCACTCTATCGTCCCAGCCCTGGGACCGTCCCGGTAGTATTGCTCTCCCTTTTTTTCACGTCGCCCGTTCATTGCCCCTGCACTAGCCGTAGATCAGCCTTTTCACTACGCTTAGAAAAGGAAACCGTTCGTTGCAATACAATTGCTCCTTGAGTATACTTTTTGATAACCCCATGAAGAAAAATATGTTTGAACCCACCGAATTTGCTCCTGCCGAGCGGGCCTCTTCGGAGGCCCTTGCCAGGCAGACGGCCCTCTTTCAGGGCTCCCTGGTGGCCATCGCCCTCAATGCGATACCGGCCGGTGTCATCATCACCAATACGCACCGGCAGATCGTCTTTGGCAACCCCGTGTTCGCCAGCCTCACCGGAAGTTCCCAGACGGAGCTGCTGGGACTTCGTCCCGGCGAAGCCCTTAGCTGTTCCAACGCCACGCTCAGCTCAGGCGGTTGTGGCACCACGCAGTTCTGCCGTCACTGCGGAGCTGCCCAGGCCATCCTGCAAAGCCTGTCCGGGGAACCCGCAGTGAACGAGTGCCATCTGATTCGCAAGGACATTGCCCAAGACGCATCGCTGGATATGCAGATCTTCACCTCGCCCTTCACCCATGCAGGCGAAACGTTCACCCTGCTCACGGCGCTGGACGTCAGCCATGAACGCCGGATCAAGGCCATTGAGAGCTATTATTTCACCGATGTCCTGGCCGATGTCGGAAACATCCGCAACCTAGCGGAAATGCTGGAGACCGAGGTTCAACCGGAGCTATGGGAATATTGCCAACACCTGCGTTTCGTGTCCAAGCGCCTGTTGGAGGGCATGGCGGCCTACCGTGACCTGGGCGAGGTGGAACAAGGGAACTTCCAACCCAGCCCCGAGGTGATCACCTCGCGGGAGACCATCGAATCCGTGGCGCAACTCTTCCGCGCCCACGCCGCCGCCGAAGGCAAGCAGGTCCGCCTGGACCCCGAATGCCCCCCCGGCGTCCGCCTGAC
>JAHJKV010000055.1 GCA_018822065.1 Pseudomonadota bacterium | reverse complement strand
GTGTAGTTCACGTGGCTGTTGATGACGTAGAACGCCTGGTCGCCGTGCAGGCGGGTGCGAACGGCATGGGCCAGGGCACCGACGGCCAGGGGGTCCGGGCACTGGGACAGTGCGCGCCCCTCGTCCAGGGAGAGTCGCTGGCCTGCCAAGGCTTTGTCGTAGACCCCGGCCAGACCGAGGGTTTCGTAGAGGGATCGCGTGAGCATGATTATTCCGTCGGGCTGGAGGTGGGGGCCGAAAATCCCTGGCGCAGGGTGTCCAGCATCCGCTCGATGTGCGGGCGGGCCTGGTCCGGGGTGAGGCCGAAGAGGGTGGCGTTGATGCCCTGAACGCGGGCGGCCTGGAGGAAATGTTCGAGCAGGGTGTCTGCAAGGAAGACGGCGGTTTCCAGGTCCAGGTCGGGTCGCAGTTCGCCGCTATGGATACCTTGCTTCAGGAGCGGGCGCAGAAATTTTGTGGAGGAACTGCGCACGGTGGACAGCAGCTGGGTCCGAAGGGGCGCGTTTTCCTGGAAGAGAAGTTTCAAGTAGATGCGGTAGAGGCGGGGATGGCGATCGATGAACTCAAGGCCTGCCAGCATGACCGCTCCCAGGCGGTCGAAAAAGGACCCCTCTGCTTCGGCCAGGGGCTTGAGTTTGTGTTTTATCTGGTTCAGGGAGCGCTCGAAAAGGGACTGGAAGAGCCCTTCCTTGGTGCCGAAATATTTGAACAGGGACCCCTTGGCGATGCCGATGCTTTGGACCACCCGGTTCATGGACGCTTGGTGAAAGCCATGCTCGGCGAATTCTTCGGCAGCCGCATCAAGGACGCGGTCCTGCTTTTCCTGGGGGAGCTTGTTGAAGGTAATACTGGACATGTCGATATGTGCTGGTTTATGAATTGTCCAGTCAAAGTGACCGGGTGGTCACTTTTTACGGGGAGCCTCTCGCGCTGTCAACAACGGAAATGAACATGACGACACTGAGCCTTGGTATTTCCACCTGTCCCAACGACACTTTCATCTTCGGAGCCCTGGCCCAGGGACGGGTTTGCCTGGAGGGAATCGATCTCGGCATCACCCTGGCGGACGTGGAGGAGTTGAACCGCTGGGCCGGGACGGGGGGGCCGGACATCGTCAAGGTCTCGGTGGCTGCCGTGGCCGGAATATTGGATGAGTATTGGCTGCTGCGTGCCGGAGGGGCCATGGGATATGGTGTGGGTCCTTTGCTCTTGGGGAACACGGGCATGGAATTGAACGACCTGGCCGGGGCGCGGGTGGCGATTCCAGGGCGGCACACCACGGCCAATCTGCTCCTCGGCCTGTTGCTCCGGGAGCAGGGCATCGAGGTGGAGTTGGTGGAGATGGTCTTTGACCAGATCATGGAAGCGGTGAAGAGCGGGTCGGTTCGGGCCGGGCTGGTCATCCACGAGGGGCGGTTCACCTATGAAAAGCAGAGCCTCGTAAAGCTGGTCGACCTGGGGCAGTGGTGGGAGCAATCCAGAAAATTGCCTATTCCCCTGGGGGCCATCGCCATCCGGCGTTCCCTGGGACTCGATGTTGCCGCCAAGGTCAACCGGGGCATTTACGAGAGTTTGTTTATCGCACGGGGGGACGAGTCCGCAGTGTGGCCCTACGTCAAGCATCATGCCCAGGAGATGTGCGCCAATGTGGTCCTGGAGCATATCCGGACCTTTGTGACGGCGTACAGTCTGGATGTGGGCGAAGACGGGGAGAACGCGGTGGCCGGGATTGTTGCTGAGTCCTGTCGTGCCATGGGCCGTGCACTGCCCTCAGACCCTATTTTCGCTCCGATCGGCTGATTTTCCACGCCATTTGGGGTCCTGGCTCAGGACCACCCCCAGTAGCACGATGGCCGAAGCCAGGTATTGCAGCCAGGTGAACCGTTCGCCCAGGGCCAACCAGCCCATGATCAGGGTCAGCACCGGGATCAGGTTGGTGAAGGCTGATGCTTGGTGGGCCGGTATCTTGCTGGTGCCGTAGTTGTAGAGGCCATACGCGCCGATGGTGATCACCGCACCCAGGTAGAGGATGGCCCCAATGCCTTCGAGGTGCCAGCCCGAGGCCGGAACCGTGCTGGGCAGCAGGGTGAGCGGCAGGAAAAAGATC
>JAHJKV010000054.1 GCA_018822065.1 Pseudomonadota bacterium | reverse complement strand
GACTGGAAATCCATGAAGCCATTGTCCCGGGAACGGATGATGAAATTCATGCCCCTGGCTCGCTCCCTGGCAGAGGAGAGCGATGGTCTGGATGACTTGGCCATGTTGCTGGAGGAATATTTCTTCAACACGGTCTACACCAGCACCCTGCCCAAACCCAAGGTCCGACCCAAGGCCCGCCCCCGGCCCAAGACCCCGGCCAAGACCGAGGCACCCGCGCCGCGCGAGGCTGAAACATCGCCCCATACGGAACTCCCACAGGAGACGGCTGCGCCTGCGGCTGAGACTGCTCCGCCAGAGGAAACGAATATACAGCCCGCTCCTGAGCCGAAACGTCCGGCCAGACCGCGCCGGAAAACCGCGGACAAGCGCTCGGCAGAGACCGAAGCCGCCCCAGAGCAGGCAGAGGAAATCAAGGCCGAAAACGAGCCTGCTCAGGCTACTGAAGCCACGCCCGAACCCAAGAACGAGGAGATGGCACAGCCCGAGCGGATTGAAAAACCCGCCCCCAAGGTGATCCAGCCCCTGGACAATCTTTTGGAAAAGCTCAAAACCGCTCCCGCGCTCTCCAATGAAGCCCTGAGCGCCTTCGAGCCTTTGGCCAAGGAACTCCTGGCCGACGCGGACGCCCCGACCATCGTGGCCATGCTCCTGGACAGATTCGACCATGACTCCCGCCGCAGAAAACCCCGCCATGCGCGGAATGGACGGTCAGAGGAGCGGTCGGAGAATCGGCCGGAGAGTCGGCGGCAGGACAACCGGCAACAGGAGCAACCCGCGCACACGGTGTCTCGCGACGAAAGCCTGGCCGAGGTGCCCTACGTCTCAAGCGTCCCTCCCTGGGAACGCCTTGGGCAGCGTCCCGGACCAAGCATCGAGGAACAGCCCCCCAAGCCCAAAAAACGTCCGCGCAGGCGTCCCCGCAAGAAAGCCTAGGACTTGATGCTTCTGAAAACACGAAAAACGCCGGATCTCAGGTCCGGCGTTTTTCGTTGTTTGCCCGAACCGATGGGCAACAGCGGATCGCGTCGCCAGGTCAGTTGCCAACCAGCAGGTTCGGGTCCACCAGTTCGCCAAGCACGGAGATGCCCCAATGCAGGTGGGGGCCGGTGACCCTGCCTGTGGCGCCGATCAGTCCCACGGTCTCGCCCCGGCGCACAGCTTGACCTTCGGCCACCTCGATTTTAGACAGATGAAAATACATGCTCACCAACCCCTGACCGTGGTCGATGTAGACAGAATTGCCAGCAAAAAAGTGATCTCCGGCCAGGGTTACGAGGCCATCGGCGCAGGCAACAGCGGGTGTCCCTTCTGTAGCAGCAATGTCCCAGCCCGAATGGGGTCTTTTGGGAATCTTGTTGAAAAAGCGGCGCAGTCCGTAGGTGCTGGACGTTCGCCCGTCCACGGGCTTGGTCAGGGGAAGCGTGTAGGCGCGGGACGGGGAGATGCGGGCCAGGGCCTGCTTCACCGCCTCCTGTTCGAGGTGGTGGCGCTTGAGCTCATAACCTTTCAGATTCAGGAACTTGTCGGCCACGTCCAGCCATTGCTCCTCGTACTTTTTATCCGTGCGGCGGATGGTTCGTTTTTCCACCAGCGACTCTGTCGGGGTCTGCGCTTCGATGACCAGGGGGAACTCGCTGCCGGAACGGCGTTCGTGCATGCCGATGCCCAAAAGCGCCCAGGCCTGGGCGCGGCCTTCCCCTTCGCTCACGACAGGCCGAAGCTCCTTGCCCAGAAAACGAATCGTGACCGATTCAAGGGGGGTGTCAGAGTGGACGCGCACCACGAAGGGTTCGCCCTCGCCTACAGAGCCGGGGCACTCCACCTCTAGGGCAGCCTGAACAGGAAGTGCCACGCCGAAAAACAGGGCGAGCAACAGGAGGGTTCGGGGAAAAAGCATTGAGGATCGCGGCATTTCTCTCGTCAGTGGTCAAATAGCGCCCTTTCGGCGAAGAACCACAACGATAGTTTTCCAGATGATGACCAGATCGTCAAGGAAGCTCCAGTTGTCGATGTACTTGAGATCGAGCCCCACAACATCGTCGAAGTCGGTG
>JAHJKV010000053.1 GCA_018822065.1 Pseudomonadota bacterium | reverse complement strand
TTTTTAAGCGATAATAAATTGTTTTTGTTGTTCTTTTAGGTGAAAACATGGCCTTTGCTACGAAACTCCTGTCTGAATACCCAACCCTGATCTTTTGCAAAAAGGCATGCTGCTTTAAATTTTTCCCTAAAATCAGTTATTCCAGAGTATAGCTCATCTCTGTATTTAACCTCACAAAGCATATATGATTTACCTACTGAACATTGGTTGCCATTTTTATATTTGATAAGAACATCAGGAGTGTACTTTCTTAAAACACCATTGAAGTCAATATACTCAATACATACAGGCTGCTCTTCATAATCTTCAACACACCAGTCAAAATCTAAAATAATATATAAATCCCTCTCCAGTGTCGACTCAAAGGCGGTCATTTTTCTTTTCTTGGAATTAAAAACTAGCCCAGTAACATTCCGATAATTTTTTGGAATTTTTCTAACAGGCATATGCACCTCTTGGAAGGTAGTTGTAAGGTTAGCTATTAAAAACAAACCATTTTTAACAATAACTGTCAATATTACCATGAATAAATGTAAAATTTAGTTTAATTTGCTTTGATATCCCTTGAATATTATCATAAATAAATAGAACTCACAGGCGGCACATATCCCCGTCCGGGCGAGGTCAGCCTAGCCCACCGGGGCATCCTCTTCCTGGACGAGTTGCCCGAATTCAAGAAAGGCGCCCTGGAAGTGCTGCGCCAACCCCTGGAGGACGGCACGGTTTCCATTTCCCGCTCCCTGGTGACCCTCTCCTACCCGGCGGACTTCATGCTCGTGGCGGCCATGAACCCCTGCCCCTGCGGCTATCTCACGGACGAACGCCACACCTGCACCTGCGCCCCGAATGTCATCCAGAACTACCGGGGCCGCATCTCCGGGCCATTGCTCGACCGCATCGACCTCCAGGTGGAAGTGCCTGCCGTGCCCTACAGCGACCTGAAGGCCACCCGGGGCACCACGGACTCGGCAACCATGCGCCAGCGCATCGCCCGGACTCGCGAGGTGCAGCGGTTGCGCTACGCCGCCCTTCCCATCCACACCAACGCGGAACTCACGGGCTCGGCCCTGGAAAAGCACTGCCACCTGGGTGAGGCCGAACACGCCTTCCTGGGCTCTGCCGTCAAAAACCTCGGCCTCTCCGCCCGCGCCTACACCCGCATCCTGCGCATCGCCCGGACCATCGCCGACCTGTCCGAAAGCCCGAACCTCACCGCCGCCCACCTGGCCGAGGCCATCAACTACCGAAGCATGGACCGGGCCCAGCACGTCTAGATCGTCGCGTTCATCGGAAAAAACGACATCCTTCTTGTTCATAATAATACTCATTGATGATACAGTGGTTTTTGTGGTTTTGAATTAACACAAAATTCCCCATGCATCAGGAGAGTTACATGCTCGGAACGACGATTCTAACAACCTGCTGATGGTGTGTTGTCTCACTACGACTGTATTTGCTGAAGGATTCATTGGCTCAGTCAAGACGCTCACCGGCAAAGGATATGTGGTCAGAAAAGGCGACCTCCAACCCATCGAGGTTGGTGGCCACATATTTCAGGATGATACCCTGGTGACGGTAAGAAACAGCACCATGGACGTCATTTTCCGGGATGATACGCGACTCTCCCTGGGGCCAAATACGGAACTCAACATAGACGAGTTCATCTTTGATCCTCTGCATGACGACATGAGCTTTCTGGCTCAGATGCGCACAGGATCTGCCACATTTCTCACCGGAAAAATGGCCCAGATAGCCCCGGACAAGATGCAAGTGAGCACGCCGCTGACCACCATCGGCATCCGAGGCACCAAGTTTCTGATCTCCGTCGAACCGGAGGTGAAGTAGGATGCGCACGGCACAACTCGCTCTCCTGATGCTGGCCCTCCTCCTTTTCGCGGCCTGCGCCAAAGAGGTCGGGCCACCACCGGCAGCCGAGGCCCCAGCGCCCAACGGCCCCCTGGCAACAGTACTGCTCCTGGCAGACCCGGACGGACATGTGGGCACGGTGGTAGTCACGGGCCGCAAGGGTGACTTGACCGTGCTGGACAAGGAAGCCTACGCCGTGCAGGTCGACCAGGACAAACGACTGACCAAGCAGTTCCAGATGAGCAAAGCGGACATCGACCGTCAGCTCGGCCAGACGCTGAAGGCGTTCCCCGAGGCACCCGCAACGTTCATCCTCTACTTCAAAGGAAAGACGACCTCCCTGACGTCCGAGTCCACGAAGCTTCTCGCTGCTATCGGCAAAACTTTTTGGGAACGAAAATAAACCGACATCAGCATTGTCGGTCACACGGACACGGTGGGTGACCAGAAGTACAACCTGATGCTCTCGGAAAAACGCGCCCAGGAAGTCTCCAAACTGCTCTTCAAAAAAGAACGCATCCCCTGGATGAGCATGGAAGTGCTCTCCCACGGCAAGCTCTTTCCTCTGGTCCCGTCCAAGGACAACACCTCCAAAGCGCTCAACCGGAGAGTCGAGGTCATTATTCGAAAGATCGACTAACCCGGAGGCGAATTTGAACTGGCTCCCCCCGGAACGACTGTCCGGGGAGACACGGACAAGGGGCGAGGTCAGGAGGTCTCGGAGGATGGCGTTCCCAGGGGGAGGTGGACGGTGAAGCTCGTACCCTCGCCGGGGGCGGAGGTGAAAGTGATGTCGCCGCCGTGGGCCCTGGCTATGAGCCGGGCGCTGAAGGTCCCAAGGCCGGTGCCGAAATTCTTGCCCGCGCTGGTGTACTTCTCGAACAGGGTGGCGCGCACTGGTTCGGGCACCAGGCCGGTATTGTGAATGACAATCGTGACCTCCTGCCCGCGCCGCAGATCCACGGACACCGTGTCGCCCTTGCTCGAGGCTTCAAGCCCGTTCTTGATCAGGTTGGCCAGCATGGAACGCACCAGCAGTGCCTCTCCGCGGCACTCCAGCATGGACTGAGGCCCGACCTCCTTGCCATGCACGGTGCAGACGAGCTGCACATCCCAGGACCGCGCCTCTTCGGCGAGATTTGCATAGACATCCCGGACGGCCTCCACGAGATTCACCGGTAAGTTGCTCCTGATGGGCTCCCCCCGCTCCAGCCGGGCCATGGCTAGGGAAGACTCAACCAGATTGTAGAGATCCTGACCGGACCGTTCCAGGATGCCCAGAAGCCGTTTAACGTGGTCGGGCACGCCTTCTTCATTTTGCAGGACACGGGGAATGCCTATGATGCCCATGAGCGGACTCTTCAGGTCGTGGCGCAGAATGTGTTCCACCTCTTCCTGGCGTGATTCAGCCAGTTTGCGCGAGGTGATGTCCCGGTTGCTGCCACGACGGCCCCGGTAGGTGCCATCGTCGGCAAAAACCGGCTGGCAGGCATGGGAAAGCCATCGGACTGTCCCATCCGGCAGGAGGATGCGATATTCAAACACACCGCTGGGCGTCTGCTCCTGGTCATCCTGCTTCAAATGCTCGCGAACCATTTCCCGGTCATCGGGGTGGACGATCTCCAGCATCAGGTCGGGATTCGACTTGAACGCTGCGACGCTTCGTCCGGATATGCGCTCGCAGGAGGGGGAGAGGTATTGAAACTCCCCGTTGGGAAGCCGCCAGTATTCCATGTCATAGGTAAAATCCGCCACCGTGCGGAAGCGCTCCTCGCTTTCGCGGATGGCCCGAAAAAGTGATGAGATATACGTGACGCCGCCTAACAGGAGAAGGGAGATAACCAGGCCCATGACGTCGTCGGCGTAGTAGAGCTGGGCAGCCGGAATATCCCGAAAGGTGAGCACGAGACCCAAGGCCCGGCGGACTCCCTGGACGATGAAGGCCAAGGACAACAAGCTCCAGGCAAGCCGGGACCGGGTCAGGGGAATCAGGCGCAGGGCCAGGATCGCTGCCGAGAACTGTACCAGTGTCGAGGCAAGGGCGAGGCCGGAAACCAAGATATGTTCGTTCATGATTCCTCCAGAAGCTCTACCCGCCGAACAACAGTGCCGCGCCCGTCAGGTCGCGAAGGACGGTCTTGCCCGTGCTGCTGAGAAAGAAGCTGCGCATGCCGCTACGGATTTCCCCCTTGCGGCCGATGGCCACCAAGGCGTAGCGACCCTCCTGGGCTTCACGTAGGATGGACCGGGACGGGGAACTGTCCACCGCGAACTTGACCTGGACGCGATGGGTCGAAAATCCCCGCTCATCGAGCATTTCAGCGGCAGTATTCATGATCTGCGTGGCGGAATCCCGCTCCTGTTCCTTGCTGCCAAGCACATGGAACAAAGTGATGGTGTGACTCGCATCCTGGCCGAGGATAAAGGCGAGGTGATCGGCCAGGGCGGTGGAGACCGGAGAGCGGTCCATGCACAGAAGAATGTTCTTGCGCCCTGGCTCGAACTGTCGGCAGGCCCAGCAGGGCAGCATGATCTCCGAACTGAACAGGCGCTCGGTGAGGCTGTCGTCAAAGAGTTGGGACAGGGATTCCAGACCCCGGCGACCGAGCACCAGGGCGTCGTAACGCCCGACGATCCCTTCCAAGGTCAGATGCAGCTCGGTGGAATGCCGACATGGCTCTGTCTTGGTCGTGATGTTTTCCGAAGCCATCCCCCCCTGCACCAGGAGATCCTTCGCCTTTTCCATGGACTGCTCAAAGGAAGAATACAGGGCGGCGCACATCTCTTCGATATCCGCCAGAGAGGCAAAGCCGTTCTGTTCTTCCCAGTAGGAGGTCCGAGCCGGAAGGGAGGCGAAAAGGGTCACCTTGAGATCCGAGAAGTCCCTGAAAAAGTCGGTGATGAACTTGACCCCGTGCAGGGCACTCGTGTCGTTGCTGATGGCAACCAACAGACGTCGTTCCATTTCGTCTCCTTTGTAGTTTGAAAAGATGGACGATATGGAAGAGCAAGGAAGATGCCAGAGAAATGTTATTTAATTACGCCTAACTAAATCATTATTGCGGGTGCGTTTCGGTCTGCACTGCAAAGCAACTTGGTAAGTTGTCAAATATACTGACACCTGTTTTCATCTGCGCTTCTTTTCGGACAGGTAATCCTCCCGAATAAAAGTAGATCTGAAAAGTAGATTTTCTCGTACTTCAAACGCAGGAGATTTTACATGAAGAAATCCCGTTATTCCGACAGTCAGGTTCTGAAAATCTTGAAAGATCGCCCCTGATCATAGGCAAAATTGAGGGGTTGGACCCGAAAGTCCAACCCCTATGGGGATGCTCCCCCGTTGGTGGGGACGGGGGAGGGAAGGGGCAGTGTGACCGAACCGGCAACCATACGCTATGTTCGCAGCCCTGCCAGTGTCGCCCGGACCCTCATTCTGGGCGGCGACCAATTCGGTTTCGCCTACTTGTGATTGTCGCTCAGGTGCTTGGCACCCTCGGGGTCGCCTCCCTCGGCATAGCCGGCCTCGGCCATGCTGGACTCCAGCTTCTGACCAAGGGACTTCATGAAGGTCCAGAAACTGTTCATCTCGCTCTTTTCAAAGTAGGCGGCCTCCAGGCCGTCGCTGGCCTCCCGGATCTTGGCATCGCCATAGCCGGTGAGCAGCACGGTCTTGAGGTCGGGGTGGATTTCCTTCAACTTGGCAATGCAGACCAGTCCGTCCATGCCAGACATCTTGAGGTCCACAATGGCGGCATCAACGTGGTTGGCCTTGGCCAGTTCCAGGGCCTGCTCACCGCTGTAGGCGAGCAGCGTCCGGAACCCCTTGATCTGAATGCGCTCGTCAATTGTATCCAGGAAATTCTTTTCGTCATCAACCAAGAGAATCGTCAGTTGCTTGGACATGGCATCCTCCATTGGGTCTATCGGCCGAAGCCGGATTATTGGCTTGTCTCCGTGCCCGGCACC
>JAHJKV010000052.1 GCA_018822065.1 Pseudomonadota bacterium | reverse complement strand
CTCCCTGGACACTGTCCAACCCGGTGTCCATCCCCTTTGACGCCGCGGGTGAGCAGTATGCCGAGGCCGTGAAGGCGCTCCTGAAGGACAAGGGAGTGGACGCTGTCCTGGCCATGCATGTGCCCTTTGCCGGACTGGATGCGGATGAGGTGGCCGAGGGTTTGGCCACCTCGCTGAAGCGGGTGCGCCGCATGGTCCTGACTTCCTGGCTGGGCACGGGGACCGCCCGGAATGCCCGGGAGATTTTTCATGAGGCTGGCATTCCTTCCTACGATACGCCGGACAAGGCCATCCGGGCCTATATGTTCATGGTGCAATATCAACGCAACCAGGAAATGCTCATCGAGACCCCGGCGTCCCTGCCCTCGGATTTCTTCCCGGACACCACCACGGCCAGGGAGGTGATCCTGCATGCGCTCAAGGAGGGGCGGTCCATCCTTACCGAGCCCGAAGCCAAGGACGTGCTCGCCAGCTATGGCATTCCCGTGGTGGAGACGCGGATCACGGTCTCGGCCCGGGATGCGGTCATAGCGGCAGACGAACTGGGCTATCCCGTGGCGCTGAAGCTGCGATCTCCCCAGATCAGCCAACCCCTGGACGTGGGCGGCGTCATCCTCGACCTGGAGACGCCCGAGCAGGTCTGGGACGCCGCAGGCAGCGTCCTCGCCCGTGTTTCCCGCGAACGGCCCGATGCCTACATCGAGGGCTTCACGGTGCAGAAGATGGGCCGTCGGCCCGGCGCCCATGAGCTCTTCATCTCTGCCAAGGTGGACCAGGTCTTCGGCCCGGTCATCCATTTTGGTCATGGTGGCATGTCCCGCGACATGGTGCGCGACCGCGCCGTGGCCCTGCCGCCGCTGTCCATGTCCCTGGCCCGCGAGCTCGTGGGACGCACGCGAATAAGCAAGCTCCTGCCCGGCACCCCGACCATGCCCAAGGCGGATATGGACGACATCTGCCTGACCGTGATCCAGGTTTCCCAGCTGCTCATCGACCTGCCTCAGATCACCAACCTTGACATCAACCCGCTCTTTGCCGACGACCTCGGCGTGTTGGCCTTGGGGGCACGCGTCGAGATCGAGACCTTCAACGCCGAGGGGGCTTCGCGGCTGGCCATCCGGCCCTACCCGCGCGAACTGGAGGAATGTACCATCCTCAAGGATGGGGCCAAGATCACCATCCGGCCCATCCGTCCCGAGGACGAACCGGCTCACCGCGCCTTCATCGAGGGGTTGTCCGACGAAGACCTGCGGCTGCGATTCTTTGGCTCCGTGCGCCGGGACTTTGACCAGAAGGACATGGCCGCCTTCACCCAGATCGACTATGATCGGGAAATGGCCTTCATCGCCCAGACCACGGACGAAAGGGGAGCCCCCAAGACCATCGGCGTTTCGCGAACCATCACCCGGCCGGACAATGCCGAGGCGGAATTCGCCATCGTGATCAGTTCGGAGCTGAAGGGCCAGGGGCTCGGCTCCATGCTCTTCAAGAAATCCATCGATTACACCCGTGATCGCGGCACCACGATTCTTTCTGGACAGACCATGCATGAAAACAAGGGTATGCAGGGACTGGCCACGAAATTCGGCTTCAACATCAAGCCCGACCCCCTGGACGACGACCTGGTGGTCATGGAACTGGACTTTTCCAAGGAAAAAAGCGAGAG
Organism: Pseudomonadota bacterium; assembly: GCA_018822065.1. Lineage (GTDB taxonomy): Bacteria > Desulfobacterota > Desulfovibrionia > Desulfovibrionales > Desulfovibrionaceae > JAHJKV01. Next base: position 1,123 of record JAHJKV010000052.1, on the reverse strand, counting down.
AGCCGGCTTGTAACGAATTTGGAGTCCTTTCCCCCACCTACGGGGGTGTTTCTGCTTGGAGAATCGACATGAAAAAATTGAAAGCGGCGCGCATGGAGCGGTGCATCGGGTGTCACTCGTGCTCCCTGGCCTGTGCGCGGCTTGTGCATAAAAAAATATCCTGGGATACCGCCGGGATTCGTATTGAATCCGCTGGTGGCATGTCCACGGGGATGGAGGCGCGGGTCTGCCTGGCCTGCAACCCTGCCCCCTGCGCGGCAGCCTGTCCCACCGGGGCCTATTCCCAGCGAAAGGGCGGCGGCGTGGTGGTGAAGAAGAACCTGTGCATCAAATGTGGCGAGTGTGCCCGGGCCTGCCCGGTCAACGCCATCTTCCGCGACCCCGAAGGCATGCCCTACGTCTGCATCCACTGCGGACGCTGCATCCCTTTTTGTCCCCATGACTGCCTGGAACTGGCAGAAATCGACGGGCGGGACACGTCTCGGGAGGTGGAATTATGATCATCCACGACCATTTTCGGGTCATGGTGGCCGACCTGGGCACCGGTCGTGGCAAAGTCGTTGAGCTGGACGGGCGGGACGACTATATCGGCGGTTCCGGCCTGGCCGCGTTGCTCTTTGCCAAGTACGGCCTGCCGGACGAACCCTGGGACGACCCGCGCCAGCCCCTGATTTTCACCGTGGGTCCGCTCACGGGCATCTACCCGCTGATGAGCAAGACCGTCTGCGGCTTCAAGTCGCCCTACCATGATCAATATGCCGAGAGCCACGCGGGCGGACGCAGCGCCCTGAGCCTGAAGTTCGCAGGGTACGATGCCCTGGTGATCACCGGCAAGGCCGATTCGCCCAAGGTGCTCGCCTTGGGGGCGCGCAAGTTGGAACTGCACGATGCCCACTGGCTTTGGGGCATGGACGCGTTCAAGACCGGCAAATACGTGCGCAAGATGTTTCCCGGTTCGGGTCACCGCTCGGTGCTGCGTATCGGGCCTGGGGGCGAAAATGGTTCGGCCATCGCCTGCATCAACGCTGACAGCTTCCGCCATTTCGGGCGCCTGGGCTCGGGCGGGGTCATGGGCGACAAGAAGCTCAAGGCCATCATCCTGCTCGGCGACGGAATCTATGAT
>JAHJKV010000051.1 GCA_018822065.1 Pseudomonadota bacterium | reverse complement strand
CCTCGCCGGACACGTCGCGAGTGATGGAGGGGCTGTCGGACTTGCGCGAAATCTTGTCGATCTCGTCCACGTAGATGATGCCCTTGGCCGCAGCCTCCAGGTCATAATCGGCATTCTGCACCAGCTGAACCAGGATGTTCTCAACGTCCTCGCCCACGTACCCGGCCTCAGTCAGGGTCGTGGCGTCGGCGATGGCGAAGGGCACCTTCAGGATGCGGGCCAGGGTCTGGGCCAGCAGGGTCTTGCCCGAACCCGTAGGGCCGATCAAAAGGATGTTTGACTTGTCGATCTCGACGTCGTCCTTGCCCATGGCCTGGGTGTAGTAGACGCGCTTGTAGTGGTTGTGGACAGCCACGGAGAGAATCTTTTTGGCCTCCACCTGGCCGATGACGTATTCGTTCAGCAGCGCATGCAGCTCCTGGGGGGGAAGCAGGCGTCCGTCTTCGAACTCCTCGGTGACGGCTTCCTGGGCCATGATGTCATTGCACAGGTTGACGCATTCGTCACAGATGTAGACGTCTGGACCCGCGATGAGTCGCTGGACTTCGCTCTGGCCCTTGCTGCAAAACGAGCATGCCAGTTCGCCTGGTCCGATCTTTTGTCCCTTGCTCATATGCCCTCTTGCTCCGGTTTTCTTATCCGCTCATGCACCCGGTTGGATGCTCTTTGGTGTCTGGTTTCGCGCCGAAAAATCGCCGCTATTTTTTCTCTTTGCCCTCGGCCTCGTCCTGCTCGGCCCGGGTGGACATGATCTTGTCGATGATGCCGTAGGCCTTGGCCTCCTCGGCAGTCATAAAATGGTCACGATCCGTGTCAGTGGCGATCATTGCAAGCTTCTTGCCTGTATGTTTGGCCAGAATGGTGTTCAGGTCTTCCCGCATGCGCAAAATCTCGCGGGCATGGATCTCGATATCCGTGGCCTGGCCCTGGGTGCCGCCCGCAGGCTGGTGGATCATGATCCGGCTGTGGGGCAGGCTGTAGCGACGCCCTTCAGCACCGGCAGCCAAAAGCAGCGCACCCATGCTCGCGGCCTGTCCCATGCACAGGGTGGCCACCGGGGCATTGATGTACTGCATGGTGTCATAGATGGCGAGCCCTGCCGTGACCACGCCGCCGGGGCTATTGATGTACATGTAAATCTCTTTCTCCGGGTCCTCGGACTCAAGGAACAGGAGCTGGGCGCAGATCAGGCTGGCGACATGGTCGTCCACCTGGCTCGACAGCAAAACGATGCGATCCTTGAGCAGGCGGGAATAGATGTCATAGGCACGTTCAGTTCTGCCGGTGGTCTCGATGACAATGGGCACTCCAGGCATCTATGGCTCCTTTGCGTGATTACATTATCGGTGCACGAAGGGGAAATCTTAAGCTGGCCGCCCGGAGTTTCTACTCCGGGCGGGCCGTTACGTGCTTCGCTTAAGTATGCTGCATTTGCAGTTGCAGGACAAGCCTTTGATTGGGACTAGTCTGCTTTCTTCGCTGCAGCTTTCTTGGCAGGTGCTTTCTTGGCGGGGGCTTTCTTGGCCGGAGCCTTGGCGGCGGATTTCTCGGCAGCCGTTTTTTTGTCTGCGACTGCGCCAGAAATCTTGGTCACTTCCGCATTTTCATAGATAAACTCCATGGCCTTGTCCGCGATCAGACGATCACGCAGGGGCACGAGGAGGTTGTTCTCTTCATAGTACTGCTTCAGGTTGTGGAAGGGCTGTCCCGTCTTCATGGCGTACTGGTTGATAGACATGTCGATCTCCTGGGGAGTGACATCCAGGGTCTCGTTCTTGGCCACTGCCAGCAGGAACAGCTCGGCACGACAGGAATCCACGGCTGTGGGGTGGAACTCCGCCTTGAGGTCGTCCAGGCTCTTGCCCAGGGAAGCCAGGCTCTTGCCCTGCTTGTCCAGGCGCATCTCGGTGTCCTCGACCATGCGGCTGATCCGGTCCTCCAACATGGACGGAGGCAGGTCGAAGCTCAGTTCGCCCACCAGGGAGTCCAGCAGATCCTTCTGGGCCTTACTCTTGTTCAACTGCTGAGCCTGGCTGACGTAGGACTCGCGAATGGCGGTCTTCAGCGCCTCGGCAGTGTCGAATCCGGCGGTTTTGGCCACCTCGTCACTCATTTCCGGCACAATGCGCCGTTTCACGGCATGAACCTTGGCCTTCATGGTCAGGGTACGGCCTGAGAGATTGGCATTGATGAAATCTTCGGGAAAAACGATCTCCGTTTCGCCAGACTCGCCAGGGGCCAGGGTTTTGACCAGTTCCTCGAACTCGGGCAGGGACTGGCCCTCGCCCACGGGCAGATCAAAGCTCTCCGCCTTGATACCGTCCACCACGTTGCCATCGGCATCGTAGGTGCCGAAGCTGACCACAGCGATCTCGCCGTCCTTGGCTGCACGGGCGTCCTCAAGGGGTTCAACCTTGCCATTCTGCTGCAGGATGCGCTGCTCGATCTTGGCGATCTCGTTTTCGTCGATAACAGCCTCTTCCTCTTCAATGGAGCGGCCCTTATATTCGGGCAAGTCGATCTCGGGAGCGGTTTCGAATGTGATGGAGTAGGCAAAGTCCTGATCACGGACGATCTCCTCGCCATCCACGTCAATGCGGGACATGGGCATGAGACCCAGTTCACCGATAACCTGATTGATCTGGAAATTGATCAGGTCCGTGGTGGCTTCACCATAAATCTGCTTTCTGTATTTGGACTCGATGACCGAGGCCGGGGCTTTTCCCTGACGGAACCCCTTGATCTGATGGCCGCGCTTGTACAGGGCGATGGTTGTGGCCAGAGCGGCGTTGACCTCTTCGGCCGGCACGGTGATCTTGATCTCGCGCTCCACGGGGGAGACGACTTTGACTTCATATTCCATTGCTAAGGTGTCCTCCTGGCAAACTCATATAATGTAAGAAATTTTTCTGGTGCGAGAGGGGAGACTCGAACTCCCACGGACAGTGCCGTCGGCTCCTAAGGCCGGTGCGTCTACCAATTCCGCCACTCTCGCAATAAAGACGAGGTGTTTAAGCACGGCGAACGCCTGCTGTCAACCTTGAGGGGGGCTCCAGGACTCCGGCACGGGAAAAAACCGCACCCCGGGAGACAGACTTCAATCAAGTTCGTCCAGAATGGCCCGGACCATCTCGGTCAGCTCCAAACTACTCCGGCCCAAAAGCCGCAACCCGCCTGCCACGCCCGGCGCGCCTCGATCATACACGGCGCTGACAATTTCGGCCTCAGGATGCGAGGCGACCGCGCCCATGACGCCCCATTGCAGGATGGCGGCCTCGTCGTTTCCCAGGCTGCCCGGTTGCTTTTCACGGTCGAAGACGGCGGCCACGATCCCAGCCCGCTTGACCGCCCGGATGATTTCGTCGCTCACGGCCAGGGTCAGAACACACTTGAAGT
>JAHJKV010000050.1 GCA_018822065.1 Pseudomonadota bacterium | reverse complement strand
TTACAAGGCTTCTCGCTTGTCCACTCAAAAACTTTAAACAAGCTGTTGAAAAGTTTTCCACAGAGAATACTTCTCATTTACTCAATTTACATCAAAATACATGTTTATTTTCTGAGCATATTTTTTATTTTTGCTAGCTTTGCCGGAAAGGGAGGATTCGATGAAAATCATAACCTAACTACAACTCATTAATTTAACAGTTCTTATTCAAAAAACCTCAGGGAAAGATGCCATACAGACGGATTCTGGACAGATCGCCCCCCCTTCCAGAGGACCCGTCCGGCAAGGGTTTTTGGTTCCTTGATTTTCGAACAACTTTAACCAGCCGACAATACTACTTTTTTTCACCTTGACACACCAATCCCCTTAAATGGCGGCACATTGACGCCTAGGGGAAAATCCCGAGAGGTTAGTCTCTCTCCCCCAGAAGCTCCTCGCGGGTGAGGTATTTACCGCAGGTGAATTTCGGCGATTCCGGGCAATAGCCAAGGGCCTCGCACTTTGCCCCGGCTGTCATGAAGAGGGGCGGAAGGGCCTGCTTGCACAATGCGAGCATCTGATCGGCCATGGCGCGCACCTCCCATTGGGCCCGCAAACAGCAGCGCAGATTGAAAAAGTGCAGGAGGCTTCGCACGTTCATGGTCATGACAAGCTTGGTCTCTGACGCCTGGGGCAGCACGAACCGGGCATCCTCGTTCGCCTTGCTCATGCGGCCATGGGTCTCCAGTATCTCCTTCAGATCACCATAGGCCGAGGTCACCTCGTCCATGAAGGCCTCGAACCGGGCTTTGGCCTCTGGAATCCTGGCAATCGCCGGGGGCATCACGTAGTCCATGGTGTCGGTGACATAGCGCTGGCTTTGCTGAGAATAGGAGGCGATGCGATGGCGGACCACCTGATGGGAACAAGCCCGGGAGATTCCCTCCACGGCAAAGGTGAAGCTGACGTGCTCCACCGGAGAGTCATGGCCGGACTCCAGGGTCTTCTGGACAAACTCCGCCTGCTTCTCCTTTGCTATCTCGCCTGAGAGGAGCTTCTGCCACATGTCACCGGCAAACCCGACATAGTAGCATTGCCGAAAAGCGGCATAGATCACGGACAGCGCGTCAGGGGTGACAGACAGCAGTTCAACTCGAAGGACTTTCTGGGGCATGGCGTTTGTCGTCTCCGTCTCGGTTCAGGTTCTTGGTTGGGGCCATGGCCGTGCGCATCAGAGGGCTTCCCGGTGCCCGGCTGGCTATGCCTTGAGGGCCAGTTGGTTGAGCGCGGCCACAAAGACATCCGGGCTGGACGCGATGACCACGTTCGGGCAGAGCGCGCGCACTTCCTCCTCCAGTCCAGGATCAGTGGTCACAAACACGGCCCATGTCTCGGGGCAATTGTACATGCCCGTCCGTACCAGGACGAGGTCACCCGGTGAGCAGCCGGAGGTAAGCAGGGGACCGCTGGACAGGTCCAGCCGATGAGATTGCTCCAGGAAGGCGAAATCATCCTCCAGTTCGAAATCCTGCGACCCCAGAGCATCCACTTCATGCCCCGGGGGCGGGGTGATGACCACCGAAGTCTGGGTCAGGGCTCTGGCAAACCGGGTCATCCACAAGGCGCTGTAGGCGGACTGGCCCGAAACATTGGAGTGCAGGCACGGGGGGACGACCGTGCCGTCAAGACTGGTGAGCCAGACATTGAACTGCTTCCCGTCCAAGGCATGCTCCACCGTGTTGACCTCGGCGTAAAACCCCTGGTTCTGGGTGGCGAGCAGGACCAGGAAGGGGTCCTCGTCGTAGCGCAGAAAAAAGATGTCCTTCTTCAGCTCGCCGATCTCGTGGTCCAGGTCGATGCCCAGACTCCCGCCGAGTGCGATGTCCAGCACGGGCCGACCATCATGCGTGGCAATCTCTTCCAGACTTTTCTGGACGTTTTCCAGGGAATCGGCGTCACTGGCCGAAGCCTCGTCCCCCCCGGCCATCTTGGCCACGATATCCGCCCGGAGTGCCCTGGTCTCGGCCAGCAGCGCGTGCAACTCCCCCAGGGAGGCAATCTCGCGCTTCTCAATCTTTACACCGTTGGCACCCATGCTCGTCTCCTTGTCGAATCGTCAGTAGGACAGTCGTGATATCATGTGTACATGTGCCTTCTTGAGCCAATTTTTGCAAGGCAGACAGTGCATTGAACTCACGCATCGCCAGTAATGGCGAGCTTTTCAACCACATCCCCGACCAATTCCTCCAGCGGACTGGCTCCCGGCAGGATGAAATGCAGCACCTGCATGCACTTGGGCTCCAGTTCGTTCAACTCGGCAAAGAGCGCCTCGCGCAGGGGGATGGTCGCCTCGCGGTCTGCACCGCCGAGGCGTCCGGCCAGGGTGGCAGCGTCTATCATAATATAAAAGACCTTGCCGCCCCGCTGAAGCAGGTTGCCGACTCCGTCCTGCTCCAGGAGCTGTGCCGGAATCGACGCCACCTGCCCTCCCTGTTTGACCAGCCCTGCCAGGGTCTGCCAGTCTGGGTCATCGGTGAAGGGTCGGGCCAGACGTTCGGCCACCAGGTGCCCCAACGCGGTCTTTCCCGACCCACGGGGACCGATGAAGAACACGTTGCCCCGCCCCGAAGACGGCTTGGGGGGCTTGGGACCATGCACCGCTCGCTTGGCTGCCTCCGCAATCTCCGCCTGTTCCATCACAAAATCCGTGGTGTCTGGCCGTTTCGTTCCGCTCATGTGTTCTCCTTAAGTGAGTAGGGAGCATAGCCGAGGGGCCCATGGATGAAAACCCCCTGTGGGCAAGCCGTCGCCCAAAATCCTATCTTTCCACGTCCATCCGATTTATATTCTGCCCATGCCCAAAGAATTCGTCCATTTCCACATTGCCCGCCGCACCGCCTCCAACCTGGGCGACTCCTTTCTGGGCCGCAGTGCCCGCAGCCGTGAACCGGCCCTCTTGCTCGGTTCGGTCTTTCACGACCTCTGGTTCTATATCACCGGAACCCGACCGGGCCGCCTCGCTGCCGTGGCCGACGAACTGCACGGCAAGGACGGACAGGACACCTTCTGGCTTATCAAACGCCAGGCTGAGATCGTCAAAAAATACAGGGAGAATCCCGACTCCGCCGACATCGCCGAGATCGCCGCCGCCCTGCTGGTCGGCATGCTCTCCCATCTCTGCGCCGATGCGACCTTTCACCCCATGGTTTACTGGTTCAGCGGCAACTACTATTCCGATCCCCGCGCCGTGGAGCGACACCGCCGACTGGAAACACTCATGGACCTGGCCGTTCCCGCCGACCCAGGACACTTCCAGCTACTACGGATGCTCCAGGCCACCTCCCTGACAAATGCCTATCCTTGCGAGGCCCTGGCGGAACTGGCGCAGGTCCCCCCCGACACGCTGGCAACAGAACTCGACGCCACCTTCCTCCGGTTCGCCAGGGTGCAGCGGCTCATCCAACTCGCCCCCCTGGCTTGGCTTGCTCACCTGCTTCGGCCCCTCCTGCCCCGCGCCCTGCGGGAACTGG
>JAHJKV010000519.1 GCA_018822065.1 Pseudomonadota bacterium | reverse complement strand
GGTTCTTGAACACTTCCAGCAGCACCGGGTTCGTGGACATCAGCTCCTCCTTGATTCCTTGAGCAGTCGCCGGGCTTCCTCGGGCCCGATGCCCCGCTTGGCTGCGATGGCTTCGAAATTTTCCTCGGCATCGGCCTGGCGTCCGTAGGCGGGGTCGATGTCCACCGTGCCGTATTCGGCCTGGCAGGCCGCGGCCAGGAGCAGGCCCGGCGAGGGGTGGCTCCATTCCGGGCCGAGCAGGGTGACGTTCGGCAGGTCGACGAAGGCATCGGGGTTCTTATGCAGGCCGGTGCCCACCAGGGTGCAGGGGGCGGCGAAAGCGCGCACCCGGGTTGCGGCCTGGGTCTCGGAGAGCTGGCACAGGGGGGCCATGGGCTCGCCGTCCGGCTCGAAGCCCTGCAGGTAGACTTGGCCCTTGCGGGCATAGGTCAGGACAAAGCAGGGCAGGTCGGTCAGGGCCAGGGGGCCGCGGGCCACCAGAGGAAGGTGGTCCAGCCCGGCGAGCCGGGCGCTGGTACCGGCCTGGATGCCTGCGGCAGCGGACAGGGCCATGCGGATGCCCGTGAAACTGCCCGGACCGCGGGTGATGGCGATGCGGGCGATATCCTGGACCGGGCGCTCTTGCTCGGCCAGCATTTCGGCCACGGCAGGGATGAGGAATTGCACGGTGTGGCCCGGCACCACCAGTTCGCGGGAGGCCAGGAGGCGGCCCGGTTCTCCGAGCACGAGTTGCAGGCGGTCCTCGCAGTTGGCGATGACCAGGAGGAGACCCTCAGAATGTTCAGGCAAAGATGCGGTAGAGGTCATTGTAGAAGGCCAGGAGCATGAGCCCCAGCAGGAAGGTGATGCCAAGATAAGTGGCGAACCGGCGGAACTCGTCGTTCACGGCCTTGCCTCGGGCCATTTCGTAGAGAAAGAAGAAGATATGCCCGCCGTCGAGCACGGGGATGGGCAGGAGATTCAGGAAGCCCAGGTTGATGGAGATGAAGGCGGCCAGGAGCAGGACGTCGATGAGCCCGGACTGGGCCCGGGTGCCCACTTCCTGGACGATCATGATCGGTCCACCCACGGCCTTGGCCGAGACCTTGCCCTGAACGATCAGCAGCAGACTCTTGCCGGTCTGGGCGATGGCGTCCATGCATTTGTCCGCTGCGGCGACAGCGCCGAGGGTCATGCCCAGGGGGCGTTCGGCCGGGCGGGCCTGGAAGAAAACGCCGATCTTGGGCATGGGCATGGGGTCGCTGGTGCGGTCTTCCTCGCTGAGGAAGCCGGGAGTGATAGAGGTGGCAAAGGACTGGCCGTCACGCAGCACCAGGAAGTCCAGGGGGGTGTCCTGGGAGAGGAGCACGCTGAGTTGTAGGGTGTCCGGTGTGTAGGGCGTGTCGCCGTTCACCTCGGTGAAAATGTCGCCGGGCTGAATGCCTGCCAGCAGGGCCGGGGAGCCATCCAGCACTTCCTTGACCTCGTATTCGAACACGGGCACGTGGCCCAGTCCCATGAAGACGCACCAATAGAGCAGCCAGGCCAGGACAAAGTTGAACACCGGGCCGGACAGAACCACCAGCAGCCGCTGGAAGGGTGGGCGGGCCATGAAGAGTTGCTCTTCGGGCCATTCCTCGTCTGTCGCTTCTTCCTCCGGGGATTCGCCAGCCAAGCTGACATAGCCGCCCAGGGGGACCATGGAGAGCTTGTAGCGGGTGCGGCCCCGGGTGGTGCCCCAGAGTTCGGGGCCAAATCCCAGGGAAAAGGTCTTGATGCCCATGCCCATGGATCGGGCCACCAGAAAATGGCCAAGTTCATGGAAAAAAATGAGGCCTCCAAGGACCAGGACGACGGCGATAATGCTGGTGAACATAGGCTAGCTTGCGTTTTTCCTCGCCCATGCACGGGCGGTTTCACGAGTTTGGTGGTCAAGGGCCAGGATGGCCTCCGGGGTGCTTACATCAACGGGTGTGTGCTGTTCCAAGGTATCTCCGATCAGGGCCGGGATGTCCAGGAAGCGGATGGCATCGTGCAGGAAGAGATCCACGGCCACCTCGTTTGCCCCGTTCAGGACGATGGGGTGGCTTGGCCCGGCCGCGAAGGCCTCCATGGCCAGGCGCAGGCAGGGGAAGGCGGTGAGGTCCGGGCGCTCGAAGGTCAGGCTGCCCACTTCGGCCAGGGAGAGCGAGGGCAGGCCCACGTTCACCCGGTCAGGATAGCAGAGGCAGTGGGCAATGGGGATGCGCATGTCCGGGACGCCCAGGTGGGCCAACTGCGAGCCGTCCACGTATTCCACCAGGGAGTGGACGATGGACTGGGGGTGGACCACCACGTCAATCAGGTCCACGGGCAGCCCGTAGAGGTGGCAGGCCTCGATGACTTCGAGCCCCTTGTTCATCAGGGTGGCGGAGTCGATGGAAATCTTGGCGCCCATGTCCCAATTGGGGTGCTTGAGGGCCTGTTTGCGGGTGACCTTGGAGAGAAAGTCGAGATTCTTGCCATGGAAGGGGCCGCCCGAGGCCGTGAGGATGAGCTTTTTCAGCCCGTGGCCGCCATGACCGGCCAGTCCCTGGAACAGGGCGTTGTGTTCGGAGTCCACGGGCAGGATGATCGCCCCGGAGGCTTGGCAGGCTTTGCGGATGAGCCCGCCGCCGAGGACCAGGGATTCCTTGTTGGCCAGGGCGATGAGCTTGCCTGCCCGGGCAGCGGTCAGGGTGGGCAGAAATCCCGCTGCGCCTACGATGGCCGAGAGCACCAAGTCCACTCCGTCTAGGGCGGCCAGGGTCTGATAGCCCTCGGGACCGGTGAGGATAGTCGGGGTGTAGCCTGTGGGAAGGGCGGCCTTAAGGGTTGCGGCAGTGGGTTCGTCGAAGACGGCCAGCACCTTAGGACGGAAGATGGCCGCCTGTTGGGCCAGGAGCGTCGCGTTTTTTCCGCCAGCCAGGGCAGCCACCCGGAACAGGTCCGGGTGTTTTCTCACAACGTCCAGGGCAGAGG
>JAHJKV010000518.1 GCA_018822065.1 Pseudomonadota bacterium | reverse complement strand
TTTCATTGATGATGTCCAAGAGTTGGAGCTGACTGGTCGGGGAAAGCCCGGTTTCCGGTTCGTCGAGGAAATAGACGCCCTTGATCCGGTAGCGGCTGCGGAAATAGGCCATCATGGACTGCCCGTGCGACTTGGTGACCAGTGATTCGCCACCGAAATATTTCAACTGCCGCGGATCGGACACAGCCCATTCGTCGAGCAGCAGCTTGAAGTCCCGAAATATCTCTGATCCGAAATAGGAACCGGGTACCCTGCCGTCCGGGCGTAAGACCTTGAGGCAGAACTGCAGGTTCTGTTCATGTGCGTTGACATGAAAGCGGCGGGCGGTCTCTGTGAACTTCCAGATGTGCACATCACAGGCTCGGGCCAGCGCCTCCAGCAGGGTGGATTTTCCCGTGCCATTCTCTCCCAGGAAGACAGTGACCGGGGTCGTGAACTCCAGGCTGTCGGTATTGTTGAAGATGGGGAGGCAGAAAGGGTAGTGTTCTAAGGTGGGGAACCTGTCGTGGAGCAGGGTCAGGCTTTGGACATGCAAGGTCATGCGGCGTTCCTTTGGGGCGGGGCATGTGTCGTGACTTCAATCGCTGGCCCGACAACTACCACCAGGTGGCAATGGAAACAAGAAGTCCGTTCCCGCGCCTTTAATCCTTCAGTCCTCCGACCAGACTGGGGGGGCGACCTTGGCTGAGTTATAAATAATTCTGGCCAGATAGCTGTAATTGTACGATTTGCTACTTTTCTTTCACGGATATGAATAATAACGCTTGACTTACCGTGCTCGTTAGCGGATGAATCAGCTCAAGACACCAGTCGCACCCGTGTAGGTGCGGTCAGAATGTGACTAGCACTGGTTATACGAGATACAAGCATTTCGAGGAGCAGTACATGCATCTTGCATCCTGCTCCTCTTTTTGTGACACATGGGTGTCATTTCCCGTTCACTCTTTTAGGAGAAAATTGAATGTCTAAAAAACTCTATGTCGGCAATCTGTCCTGGTCTTCCACGGAAGACGAAGTTCGCGCAGCTTTTGAAGCTTACGGCGAAGTCACTTCCATCAACCTGATTGAAGACCGTGAAACCGGCCGCCCCCGTGGTTTTGGTTTCGTTGAAATGGACGATGCCGGCGCCATGGAAGCTATCAAGAACCTGGACGGCAAGGACCTCGGCGGTCGGACCCTCAAGGTTAACGAAGCCAAGGCCCGTGAAGAACGTCCCCGTTGGTAGCTTTTAAGTAAGCATCAGCCTTGACAAAAAGCGCCCGTCTCGTTTCAAGCGAGGCGGGCCTTTTCATTCCCGACGGGATGTATACGCTGTTCATTCCGGCAAGGGTGGATTCTGGCGGGCATATCAGCTATGGTCAGGATTCCAGGTGGATTCGGTCGCGAGTTCTCGTGGATTTGGGCAGGCATATCGGCCAGGAAGGGGAGAGGGCATATTTTTGTTGACTTTTTCCACCTCGCTACCTACTTCTCGCCTCGGTGATGGATGCCTTGTTTCCTGCCTGGCAGGGAGCATCCCGGGAATGTTACCTCGGAGGGTTTATGAGTGAACCGCACACTAGAAAGGTGGACTGTTGAAAAGTCCTCAGAACTCTACGGCGTCCGTGAATGGGGCGCTGGCTTCTTCGGCGTTTCGGACAAGGGCGATTTGCAGATCACTGCAGACCCCGGAAAGTTTGAACATGCCGTCAGCATCCCGGAAGTCATAGCCGGCATCCAAGAGCGTGGCCTGGACATGCCTGTCCTGTTGCGCGTCGAAAATATCCTCGCTACCCAGATAGCCCTTCTCAACGACAACTTCATCTCCGCCATCAACCGCCTTGGCTACCAGGGCAGGTATCTCGGCGCTTATCCGATCAAGGTCAACCAGCAGCAACAGGTGGTGGAGGCCGTGACCCGTCATGGCCGGAAATATCACCATGGGCTGGAGGCGGGCAGCAAGGCCGAGTTTATCGCGGCCATGGGCATGTGTCGGGACAAGGAGGCCGTGCTGATCTGCAATGGCTACAAGGACGAGGAATTCATCGATCTCGGACTCTACGCCACCCAACTCGGCTTCAAGTGCATCCTGGTCATCGAGATGCCGGGTGAGTTGCCTCTGATCATCGAGCGGGCCAAACTCAAGGGCATCAAGCCCATGCTGGGCGTCCGGGTGAAGCTTTCCGCCCAGGCCAACGGGCTGTGGTCGGAGTCCGGCGGCGACAGGAGCATTTTCGGCCTCAATACCACCCAGATCGTCGAGGTCATTGATCGTCTCAAGGACGTGGACATGCTCGACTGCCTGCAACTGCTCCACTACCACCTCGGCTCGCAGATCCCCAATATCCGTGAGATCCGTAGTGCCGTGGCCGAGGCAACCAGGGTCTATGCCGGGCTGGTGGGCGAGGGCGCGAACATGCAGTACCTCGACCTCGGAGGTGGCCTGGCCGTGGACTACGACGGCACCCAGACCAACTTCATGAGCAGCCGGAACTACAGCCTGGACGAATACTGCGTGGACGTGGTGGAAGGGGTCATGACCGTGCTCGACGAGCAGGGCCTGCCCCACCCGACCATCATTACCGAGTCCGGGCGCGCCCTTGTGGCCTATTATTCCATGCTGCTCTTCAACGTGCTCGACACGGCAGGCTATGAAATCGAACCCATGCCGGAGGAACTCCCGGCCGGGACGAATCTCCATATCCAGCATCTGTTCGAGACCTTGAATGTCTTGAACCTCCGCAATGTCCAAGAGTGTTTCAACGACATCCTCTACTATCGCGACGAGGTCCGGCAGGCGTTCAGCAACGGCAAGATATCCTTCCGGGAACGGGCCATGGGCGAGAAGGTCTTCTGGGAGACGATCCGGCGCATCGCGATTCTGGCAAAGGATATGCCGACCCTTCCTCATGAACTGGAGGGCATCGGACAGGCTCTTTCAGACATCTACTACTGCAACTTCAGCGTTTTTCAGTCTCTGCCGGACGCCTGGGCCATCGGCCAGCTGTTCCCGATCATGCCGGTGCACAGGCTGACGGAGAAGCCGGGGCGCGAAGGCATCCTGGCCGACATCACCTGCGATTGCGACGGCAAGATCGACAGGTTCATTGACAGCCAGGGCG
>JAHJKV010000517.1 GCA_018822065.1 Pseudomonadota bacterium | reverse complement strand
GGACGGCTTCAGCCTCGCCCTAGCGGAGGACTATGCAGATCTCCTCGATGAGACGGGCCGGGACTATCTCATGCGCATCCGCCGCGCCACTGCCAAGGCCGAAAGCTACATGCAGGCTCTGCTCCAAGTCTCGCGCCAGACCCGAGGCGAACTGAACCTGCGCCCGATCAACCTCTCCGAGGAAATTTTCGACCTGAACAACCAGGTGGCCCTGCGCCACACCGGGCGCATCGTCCCCTTAAGCATCCAGGCCGATGTCAAGGTTCAGGCCGACCTGCAACTCATCCGCACCCTGCTGCTTGCCCTGCTGGACAATGGTTGGAAATTCACCGCCGACAAGGACTGCCCACAGCTCTCCTTTGGTCAGACAAAAACCGAACATGGACCGGCCATCTATTTGAAGGACAATGGCGTGGGTTTCGACATGGCATTCGCCTCGGATCGGCTTTTCCGGATGTTCCAACGATTCCACGGAACGAAAATCGAAGGCATGGGCACGGGCCTGGCCACGGCACTACGGATCGTGAACCGCCACGGCGGTAGCATCTGGGCAACAGCCGAGCCGGACCAGGGAGCAACCTTCTTCTTTACCCTGCCCCAGTCGCAGGTCGGATGAGGCGGCTATGGAAGAATTGATGCGCGTACTCATCGTGGAGGACAACGAGGATGATGCCATCCTGTTGTTGCGCCATTTGAAGAAGAGCGGATTCGACATCACCCACCGCATCGTCCAGACCAGGGAGGCCATGGAAAAACTCCTGGACGGAGAACCCTGGGATATCATCATCTCCGACTACAACATGCCGTCCTTTGACGGCCTGGCCGCCCTCAAGCTGGTCACCGACAAGGGTCTCGACATTCCGTTCATCGTGATATCCGGGGCCATCGGCGAGGAATCCGCCGTGGAACTGCTCCATGCAGGAGCTGCTGATTTCATCAAAAAGGGTAACTGGGCCAGACTGGTCCCTGCCATCCGCCGGGAACTCCGCGAGGCCCGACACCGACGCGAACGAGCCCAGGCCAGGGAAGACAAATTCGAAGCCGAGGCCCGCTACACAGCGCTCTTTGAAAACGCGGTAGAGGGCATCTTCCAGAGTACCCCGGATGGCCGATTCCTCGCCGTCAACCCGGCTATGGCCCGCATCCTTGGCTACACAGAGCCCGAAACCGTCATGGCGGAATTCACCAACATCAACGAGCAACTCTACACCAACCCGCACCGGCGCGAGGAACTTATGCGCCAGTTGCAGGAGCACGGCTCCGTGGCCGGGTTCGAGGCACAGGTGTTCCGGCGCGACAACTCCATCATCTGGATTTCCATCCACGCCCGAGCCGTTTTCACCAAGGACGGGGCCATCGAGTACATGGAAGGCATGTTCGAGGACATCACCACGCGCAAGAACGCCGAGGACATGCTCTACCAAAACGCCTTCTACGACCAACTGACCGGCCTGCCCAACCGGGCCTTGCTTACGGACCGCCTGCGCCGCGTGCTGGAGGGGGCCAAACGCCAACCCGACACCAAATACGCCCTGCTCTTTCTCGACCTGGACCAGTTCAAGAACGTCAACGACAGCTTGGGACATCAGGCTGGCGACGAACTGCTGCTCGCCGTGGGCAACAAGCTCAAGAAATGCCTCCGGGCCATGGACACCGTGGCCCGCTTCGGCGGCGACGAATTCGCCCTGCTGCTGGAAGACCTGCAGGACTACAAGATGGCACTCAAGGTCACCCGGCGCATCCAATCGGAGCTGACCACCCCGCAAATTATCCAGAACCGGGAAGTCTACTCCTCGGCCTCCATCGGCATTGTCCTCGGCACCAAGCCCTTCGAGTCTGCCGATGCGGTGCTACGTGCCGCGGACGTGGCCATGTATCAGGCCAAGCGTCAGGGACGAAACCGGTTCAAGGTCTTCAACCATCGCATGGGCCGCAAGGCTGCCCGACAGTTGGAACTGGAGACCAGCCTGCGCCAGGCCATCAACCACGAGCAGTTCGAAGTCCACTATCAACCCATCATCGAGGTGATCTCGTCTCGCATCGTGGGCGTGGAAGCCCTGGTGCGCTGGCGCAGGCCCGAGGTAGGGCTAGTTCTGCCGCGAGATTTCATCCCCCTGTGTGAGGAGACCGGGCTGATCAACTTCCTGGGCCACTGGGTGCTGGTCACCGCCTGCGCCCAAACCAAAGTATGGCAGTCCATCCCCAATCATAAGGACCTGTTTGTCTGCGTGAACATCTCCGGCACCCAGATCCAACAGCCAGGGCTGGTGGAACAGGTCCAGTGGGCCTTCGAGGACGCCGAACTCGATCCCAACCTGCTGAAGCTCGAAATCACCGAGAGCGTCCTGATGTCCAATGCCCAAAAAGCAGTGAACATGCTTGCAAAACTCAAAACCCTCGGCGTCTGCCTCGCCATTGACGACTTCGGTACGGGCTATTCCTCCCTGGCCTACCTGAACCGCTTCCCTGTGGACACGTTGAAAATCGATCGTTCCTTTGTCAGCCGCATGGGCCATGATGACGACGACAAAATCGTGCAGGCCGTCATCTCCCTGGCAGAGACCATGGGCATGGACGCCGTGGCCGAGGGGGTGGAGCAGCTGGACCAACTCGAAAAACTCACCGCCATGCACTGTGCTTTTGCCCAGGGATTCTACTTCTCCCGACCGCTCCCCCCATCGGAACTGGAACTATTCCTCAAGCACGGCCTTCCGGCCCACCCCACGACCTCGGACTGACCGGAACCATGCCCTTTGCTGGCATGACCATTCATATTGCCCTCCGCCGGTTGTAGATGTACATCACGGATGGCCGGATGACGGCGGCTTGAAGTGCAGCCACGAACCGGAATGCCCCAAAACCCGACCCGTGACGCGCGGCAGGACAGAATGCTCTTCAACTCGCTACAATTTTTCCTTTTTTTCCTGGCTACTGCCTGGCTCCATTTCGCCGTCCCCCCCCGGTTCCGCTGGGTCCCCCTGCTGCTGGCGAGCTATTTCTTCTACATTTCCTGGAAGGTCGAATTCGGCCTCCTGCTCCTGGCGTCCACCCTGGTCAACTACGCTGCTACCCTGCGCATGGCCGCGCTCCCCGGCAAGGCCGAGCGCAAAAAATATCTCCTGCTCTGTCTGGTCTGCAATCTGGGGCTGCTCTTTGTCTTCAAATACTTCAACTTCTTCAGCCGCTCCCTGTTCCAGGTCCTGTCAACCCAGGACGTCAGCCAGGAGCCAGTGCTCCTGGACATGCTCCTCCCGGTGGGCATCTCCTTCTACACCTTCCAGATCCTGGGCTATGTCATCGACGTCTACGAGGAACGAATCCAGGCGGAACGCCATCCTGGCATCTTCGCCCTGTTTGTGGCCTTCTGGCCCCAGCTTTTGGCCGGCCCCATCAACCGGGCCAAGTTGCTCCTGCCGCAACTCCGCCAAGAACATGCCTTCGAGTACGACCGAACCGTGGACGGCTTCCGGCGCATGCTCTGGGGGTTGTTCAAGAAGGTGGTCATCGCCGACAATCTGGCCCTGCACGTCAACCAGGTTTTCAACCACGCGGGCGACCAGCACGGGCTCCCGGTCATCGTCGCAGCCCTGTTCTACACCGTGCAGATCTACTGCGATTTTTCGGGATACACGGACGTGGCCCTGGGCGCGGCCAAGGTCATGGGCTTCACCCTGACCGAAAACTTTGACCGACCCTATTTCGCCCGCTCGGTGCGCGAGTTCTGGCAGCGCTGGCACATCTCGCTCTCCACTTGGTTCCGCGACTACGTCTACATCTCCCTGGGCGGCAATCGCGTGTCCCCTTTGCGCTGGGGCTTGAACATCATGGTC
>JAHJKV010000516.1 GCA_018822065.1 Pseudomonadota bacterium | reverse complement strand
GTCCTGCCAATTGAACGACAGCCCAGCAAGGAAAGTTGATTTATAAGCAGCCCGGCTCTATGTCAAGCCTTTTGACGGCCAATTTTGGCAAAGCTTAAACAGCGTTGGCCAGACGACGGGTGCGCTTCTTGAGCGTGTTGATCTTGCGGCGCATAACATCGCGTTCCTTGCGGCTTTCAACCGACACTTTCTTGGTGCGCAGATCACGGATTTCCTGCTTGATCGTCAGGATCTGATCCTTGTACGGCGAGATGCCGCCCTCTTCGTCGGAGATGCCGAAGAGTTCCTTGATCTTGCCCACCAGTTCGTCCTTGGGCATGCCGGAGGCTCCGACGATGGCAGGAATCTTCGACACGCACAGGGCGCGCAGTTCCTTGGCGGTCATCTTGTCCAGGGGCTTGGTCAGTCCCAGGGAGTCAAAAGAAATCTCATAAGAGCGTTCTTTCTTCTTCTCGACAACCGCTTCGGGAGCGGCTTCGACTTGGGTTTCCTCGGTCACTTCATTGATTTCTTCGGTCATTGTATTCCTCCTGCATGGACCAGATTGTCCATGTTGATATCGTCATCTCTTCGGCCATCCGGTCCGAAGGAACCGTGCCTTTTATCAGCTAGCCCTGCGCTTTGTCAAAGACTTCGTGCATGAAAATTCAAAGGGTGGTCTGATTTTGGAAAAAACTGACATTTCAATCGTTTGTTTCCTGGTCATCCTCGTGCATGGCCAGATAGGCCCGGTAGGCCCTGCCCAGGGGCGAATCCGGGTCGAACTTGTCTGCTGCTTGCCCGAGGTTCTTGGGACGTTTTTGTCTTCGGGGCGCCGGGGTCGTTGTTTGCTGGCTGGGCCTGTTCAGGGGAGGGCGGCCATCGGAGAGTTCGAAGCGGACGTCGTCAAACAACGATTCGCCGAGAAAGGAGTTGATCCTCCCCAATATTTCCGGCACGAGAAACGAGAGGTGTTGGGAGGTCATGGGGTCCTCACTCAAGAGCACCAGGGTCCGCCCTCGTCGCGCCAAGGGTCGCGCCAGACCGGCAACCTCAGCCCCGACCACCTCGGCCCAGTTCTCCCACAGCCGAACGAACTTCAAGGTACCTTTGTGGTCCAGGGCTTCGAGCAAACCACCCAGGGCGCTTTCGACGCTCACGGTCCTGGTCTCTCGCCAAAAGCGACGCTTCTTATATGTATCCGGCCAGCGATCCGTTCCCATCTCTACTCCCCGTGCACGTTAAGCGCCACTAACTACGCTACCCTGTGCCCGCTCGCGGTGCAAGGCCTGAGAACTTGTCTAGAAAAACCGGTTGACGAGCGTCAAAGAATCTCTTAGAAAAGAATTATTCGTATATCAACATATATTGATATTGTCTGTTGCTCACCTAGGGGGCCTAGCGTGGAACTGGTCAAATTTTGCAAAGCGATGTCGGACGAGACCCGAGTGCGGCTGGTGGGGCTGCTCATGCGGCATGAACTCAACGTGGGCGAGATCGTCCAGGCTGTGGGAATGGGCCAGTCCCGGGTGTCGCGGCATATCAAGATATTGCTGGACGCCGGCCTCGTGGTTGTGCGGCGCGACGGTCTCTGGGCCTTTTACCGGGCCGTCCAGGAAGGGCGTGCGCACGCGTTTCTCAACGGGGCCAGCGCTATGATCGAAGGGGAAGCGGTTTTTGCCGATGACCTGTCCCGGACCGAGGAGGTCCTGCGCCGCCGGGTTGAGATGACTCGGGAATTTTTCGATTCCGTGGCCGAGGACTGGGATGGTCTGGCCCGGGATGTGCTGGGGGAACTGGACCTGGCTGCCGAGATTTTGGCGCGAATGGAAAAATGCTCAGTGGCGGCGGATCTGGGCTGTGGCCCGGGCGACCTGTTGCCCCGCCTGGCCGAGAAGTCCGGAAGCGTCATCGGCGTGGACAATTCCCAGAAGATGCTCGACACGGCGCGCTCTCGCTTTCCCGGCAACAAGGGCATTAGCCTGCGCATCGGTGAATTGCCTCACCTGCCCCTGCGGGACTGGGAAACGGATTTTGCGGTCCTGTCCATGGTGCTTCACCACCTGTCCGAACCGCAGTTGGCCATTGCCGAGGCCGGGCGTGTGCTCAAGATGGGCGGCAAGCTGGTGGTGGCGGAATTTGACCGCCACGACAACGAACACATGCGTACCGAATACGGCGACCTCCGTTTGGGGGTCTCCAAGGCGGAGATGGAGAATTGGCTGGGCTGGGCCCGGTTCGATATCAAGACCATCGCCGTCCATCCCGTGAACAAGGGTTTGCATGTCATTATGTATGAGTGTGTGAAAAAATAACTGGCCACAGGCCATCAATCCGTTACCAATGTATCCTGAAATAGGAGGGATCAATGTCTACAAACGTACTGCCTGTCGACCCGAAACTTGAATACAAAGTGGCCGACATCTCTCTGGCCGACTGGGGTTTGAAGGAAATGCAGCTTTCCGAGCGCGAGATGCCGGGGCTCATGTCCCTCATCACCAAACATGGCGCGGAGAAACCTCTCAAGGGGCTCAAGATCATGGGTTCCCTGCACATGACCATCCAGACCGCCATGCTCATCAAGTGCCTCTATGAGCTCGGAGCTGACCTGCGCTGGGCGTCCTGCAATATCTTTTCAACCCAGGATCATGCCGCCGCCGCCATTGCCAAATCCGGCATGGCCAAGGTCTTCGCCTGGAAGGGAGAGACCCTGGATGACTACTGGTGGTGCACTGAGCAGGCCCTGACCTGGCCCGACGGCTCCGGCCCGGACCTCATCGTGGACGACGGCGGCGACGCCACCCTGCTCATCCATCAGGGCACCAAGGTCGAGGCTGACCCCAGCCTGTGCGACAAGACTTACGATGTGCTGGAATTCAAGATCATCATGGAACGTCTGGCCGCTTCGGTGAAGGCCAGCCCGGACAAATGGACCAAGATCGGCAAGACTGTCCGCGGCGTTTCCGAGGAAACCACCACGGGCGTGCATCGTCTCTACGACATGCAGAAGAGCGGCGAACTGCTCTTCCCGGCCATCAATGTCAACGACTCGGTGACCAAGTCCAAGTTCGACAACCTCTACGGTTGCCGCGAGTCCCTGGCAGACGGCATCAAGCGTGCCACGGACATCATGGTCGCGGGCAAGGTCGCTGTG